>JBHELS010000079.1:0-4305 GCA_046263015.1 Burkholderiales bacterium
CCGGTCGGCAAAAGCGCATCGCGCGCGTAGTAATGCTTCACGCCGATATCATAGCGAGATGCACGACGCCGTCTGGCTGAACGCGAAGCTCGCCACCATGACGGGGGTGGTGATTCGCGATGGCGCCCTCGCGATCGCGGATGGCCGCATATCGTGGGTGGGCGAGCGCCGCGAATGGAAAGACGAAGCGAGCGCCGAGCACGATGCGCAGGGCGCCTTCATTGTCCCGGGGTTTATCGACTGTCACACGCATCTCGTATATGCCGGCAATCGCGCGCACGAGTTCGAACTGCGCCTGAAGGGCGCGAGCTACGAAGAAATCGCCAAGGCGGGCGGCGGGATTCTTTCCACCGTTCGCGCGACGCGCGCCGCGTCCGAGGACGAACTCGTCGCGGGCGCGCAGCGCCGCCTGGCGCGCTGGGTGGCCGAAGGCACGGCGGTGTTAGAAGTGAAGTCCGGCTACGGCCTCGACTGCGACACCGAGCTCAAGATGCTGCGCGCGGCGCGCCGCCTCACGGGGGTCAGCGTCAGGACGACGTTTCTCGGCGCGCATACGCTGCCTGAGGAGTACAAAGGCCGGGCAGACGCCTATATCGACTTCGTCTGCGACGAGGTGCTCCCGGCCGCGGCAGGCGAAAAGCTCATCGATGCGGTCGATGTTTTCTGCGAGCGCATCGCCTTTAGCCGAGCGCAGACCGCTCGCGTTTTCGACTGCGCGAAGCGGCTTGGCTTGCCGATGAAACTGCATGCCGATCAGCTCTCCGACCTCGGCGGCGCTGCGCTCGCGGCAAACTATGGCGCGCTATCCGCCGATCATCTCGAGTATGCGAGCGAGCAGGGCGTGGAGGCGCTCGCGCGCGCCGGGACCGTGGCGGTGCTTCTCCCCGGCGCCTTCTATTTCCTGCGCGAGACGCGCATGCCGCCGATCGCCGCCCTCAGGCGAAACCGAGTTCCGATCGCGCTCGCCACCGACCACAATCCGGGCTCATCGCCGCTCAGCTCGCCGCTTCTCGCGATGAACATGGCTTGCACGCTCTTTCGCCTGACGCCCGAAGAAGCCCTTGCCGGCTTCACCGTCCACGCGGCCCGCGCGCTCGGCATGCAGGAGACGCATGGCACGCTCGAGGTCGGCAAGGCCGCCGATTTCGCGCTTTGGGAAATCGACACACCCGCCGAGCTCGCCTATGCCATCGGCGCGCCCCCCTGCGTGCATCGGCAGAAAAGCTGATGCAGCGCATCGCCGTCATGGGCGCAGGCGCGGTCGGGTGCTATTACGGGGCGATGCTCGCGCGCGCCGGCCGCGCCGTGACGCTCATCGCCCGGCCGCAGCACGTGCAGGCGGTGGAGCGCTCGGGACTGCGGCTGCAGACGGCCGCGCTTGACCAGGCGATACGCATGCAGGCGAGCACCGAGCCGACCGCACTTCGCGGCGCCGAGCTCGTCCTCTTCTCGGTCAAGTCGTCCGACACCGAAGCGGCGGGCCGGGCCATGGCGGCACATCTTGAGCGCGGCGTGCCGATCGTCACTCTGCAGAACGGCGTCGACAACGCTGAGCGCCTCGCTGCCACGCTCGGCCGCGAGGTGATTCCAGCGTGCGTCTATGTGGCGGTAGAGATGGCCGGCCCCGGGCACGTGCGTCATCACGGCCGCGGCGAGCTCGTCATCGGTCGCGCGGCGCAAAGCGACGCCATCGCGGCGCTCTTCCGTGCTGCCGGTGTTCCAGTGGAGATCTCCGCGAACGTCATGGGCGCGCTGTGGGCGAAGCTCATCGTCAACTGCGCGTACAACGCGCTCTCGGCGATCACGCAGCGCCCCTATGGCGAGCTCGTGCAGAGCGCCGGAATCCCGGAGGTCATGCGTGACGTGACGGACGAATGCCTCGCGGTCGCTCGCGCCGCGCGCGTGGACCTGTCCGCTGATATGCACGAGGCGGTGCGCGGCATAGCGCGCAGCATGCCGGGCCAATTGTCTTCCACGGCGCAGGACCTCGCGCGCGGCAAGCCGACCGAGATCGAGCATTTGAACGGCTTCGTTGTGCGCCAAGGCGAGGCGCTCGGTGTCGCCACCCCGGTGAACCGCACACTCCTCGCGCTCGTCAGGCTGCTCGAGCGGAACGCCCGCCGATAAGAAGGAAGAGCTCGAGCAGCGTGCGAAGCTGCGGCCGGAGCTTGCGCGAAAGTTCTTCGCGCAGCCGGTAGGGCCTTGTCTCCTCCATATAGGTCGCTTCGGCGAGCTCGAGCTGCACCGCATGCACGCCGTTCGCCGGATCCCCGTAACGGCGGGTGATGTAGCCGCCCTTGAAGCGCCCGTTCAGCGCCACACTGTAGCCTTCGACCGTCTTCGCGAGCGCCTCGCCGATTCCAGGGGCGCACGACTTGCCATCGGCCGTGCCGAGGTTGACGTCGGGAAGCTTGCCGCTGAAGAAGCGCGGCAGCACCGAAAAGATGGAATGCGCGTCCCAGAGGAGCGCATAGCCATGCTTCGCTTTCATTTCTCCGAGCGCCTGCTGCAATCGTCCGTGATAAGGCCGCCAGTAAGTCTCGATGCGCTCGGCGATCTCTTTCTCAGACGGTGGAAACCCCGGCAGGTACAGCGGTTCGCGATGGAACGTATCGAGGGGCACGATGCCCGTCGTGTCCTGGCCGGGATAGAGGTTCGCATTGTCCGGCGGACGGTTCAGGTCGACAACGTAGCGTGAATGCGTCGCGACGAGCACCGAGGCGCCAAGGTCGCCCAGGAAATTGTAGAGGCGCTCGAGGTGCCAATCCGTGTCGGGCAGCGGGCGGGCGGCGGTGGTGAGCCGAGGCGCGAGCCACTCCGGAATGTAGGTCCCGGTGTGCGGCATCGAGACGAGGAGCGGGGTGCGGCCTTCGCGGTAGCGAAAGAGTTCCATCAGAGCGAGGGCAAGAGCGCGCTCACGAAGCGGTGAAAGCGCCCGCCTTCGACGAGCGTCTGAATGGCGGTGATGTCGGGCGCGAAGTAGCGATCGTGATCGTAGAAGCCGACCTTCGAGCGCACGAGCGCGTGGACTTCCGCGAGCCGCGGCGAAGTCCGTAACGGGACGCGAAAGTCGATGCCCTGCGCGGCGGCGAGGAGCTCGATGGCGACGATGCCGGCGCTGTTGGCGGCCATGTCGCCGAGCCGGCGCGCCGCGAACGTCGACATGCTCACGTGATCTTCCTGGTTGGCGGAGGTCGGCAGGCTGTCGACGCTCGCGGGATGGGCGAGCGACTTGTTCTCGCTCGCAAGCGCCGCCGCCGTGACCTGCGCGAGCATGAAGCCCGAATTGACGCCGCCGTGCTTGACGAGAAAGGGCGGCAGACCGGAGAGCGACGGATCGATGAGGAGCGCGATGCGCCGCTCGGCGAGCGCGCCGATCTCGGCAATCGCGATGGCCAACGCATCGGCCGCGAGCGCGATCGGCTCGCCGTGGAAGTTGCCACCGGAGAGAATCGCATCGCCGACGATGAGCGGGTTGTCGGTGACCGCCGCCGCCTCGGTTTCGAAGACGCCTGCGGCGTAGCGAAGCTGCTCCAGGCACGCCCCCATCACTTGAGGCTGGCAACGCAGGCTGTAGGGATCCTGCACGCGTGGATCGTTCTCGAGGTGCGAGCGGCGGATCTCGCTTCCTTCGAGAAGGGCAAGGTACTGCCTTGCGACATCGCGTTGGCCCGCGTGCCCCCGAAGCTCGTGGATACGCGGGTCGAACGGCGTATCGCTGGCCGCGGCGGCATCGACCGAGAGCGCGCCGGCCGCCACCGCCGCCGCGAAGACGTCTTCAGCGGCGAAAAGGCCCATGAGCGCAAGCGCGGTCGATACCTGGGTGCCATTCAGAAGCGCGAGACCTTCTTTCGGCGCGAGCTTGATCGGCTGCGGATGTCGCACCTCGCCCACGCCAAGCAGCGCGAGCGAAAGATGCGCGAGCGGCGCGAGATCGCCCGAGGCGCCGACCGAGCCCTTCGCCGGGATGCGCGGATACAAGCGCCGGTTATAGAGCTCGAGCAGCCGCTCGACGAGCAGAAGGCGAACGCCGGAATAGCCGCGAGCGAGGCTCTCGATCTTTAGCGCGAGCGTCAGCCGAACCGTGGCGTCATCGAGGAGCGGCCCGATGCCCGCGGCGTGCGAGAGCACAATGTTTCGCTGCAGCTCCTCGAGCTCGTCATTCGCGATGCGCGTCTGCGAGAGCCGCCCGAAACCCGTGTTGATGCCGTACGCCGGCTTGCCGGAAGCGAGGATGCGTGCGACGGTCGCTTCGCTAGAGCGCAATCGTTCGAAGCACCCAGGATCAAGCTCGAGCGGCGGCGC
>JBHELS010000080.1:0-3038 GCA_046263015.1 Burkholderiales bacterium
GCCCAAGGCCAGGTACGCAGTGAGAAGCAGGAGGACGGGCGCGGCGAAGCCGATCACGAACGGCGCGAATTCGATCGTGCGGGTCCACGGGTCCTCCTCGACGCTCAGCAGCATCCACATCCGCGCAGCCAGCGGCAGAACGGTAAAGAGCAACGTGGGGACGACAAACCATGCATGGTTGCCCTGTGGCAGGCCGGCCATGCGCGCGCTGAAAAACCGAGACCGCCGCCGCGACCAGCAGCGCCGAGCCGATCGCGGCGCCGATCCCGAGCAGCGAGTAGCTCCATGCCGCGACGGCAGGCACGACCAGCAGCACCATCGCCAGCATGACGATGCGCCTCAGCCAGGCATTGCTCATCGGGTGCAGCAGCAGCGCTTCATGCGCGCGCGCCGCGGATTCGGCCATTAGCTGGTCATCCGAAGCCGTTTCCAGGCGATGCCCGGTACATCGAGGCCTTGCGCCGAATTTCTTCAACGCCGAAAGCATGAAGCGCGCCTTGAGGCCGGCCTCGATCGCGCGCGAGCGTTCGGTGTGAGCTTCGGTATCGATGGACGTCCGCTCTTCATGAGAGCGTCTGCTTGCCTGCCCAAGTGCACGAGGTGAACGACATCAATGCGCGCGGCTTCTGGGCGACGCTCCGGCTGCGCTGAATCGTTTCTTCATCCGGGGGTCTGATGCCGCGGCATAGCAGGAGCAGGCCGCCGCTTCGAGGCCGGCGTGGTCCAGGATCCTGATCTTGCCCCGGCGGTATTCGATGAGGTTCTTGCGCTGAAATGCCGAAGCCGCGTTGGTCACGCCCACCCGGCGCACGCCGAGCATGGCGGCGAGGAACTCCTGCGTCATGCGGAATTCCCCCGAGCCCAGGCGGTCGCGGGTCATCAGCAGCCATCGCGCGAGCCGCGCCTCCACCACGTGGAAGCGATTGCATCCCGCGGTGCGAGAGATCTGGCTCATTAGCTTGTGGATGTAACCGTACACCCCGCCCTGCAACGGCGGGCTTCGCCGCAGCGCGCCGACAAAGCGGCCCGCGTTCATGCGCAGCGCCGCGCCTTCGCCCTGAACCAGCGCGCGTACCGGAGACGACAGGACCCCGAGCGCAAGCGGAGTGCCCACCATGCCCTCGCGGCCGACCAGCCCTACTTCGAGCGCGAGGCGTCCCTCCACTACAGTAAGCAGCGACACCAAGCCGGTGCTCGGAAAGTACACGTCGCTGATGACCGTATCGGGCTCGTAGAGCACATCGCCAAAGGTGAGCGTCACCGGCGAGAGACCCGGCAGCAGCTTCTGATAGGCCGCCCGCGGCAGGGAAGCGAGCAGGAAGTTTGAGATGCCGGCCATAAAGTCATGCTGCGCGCAAGCCGGCGCCGTGTATGTACGGCGGGGCGCAAACCGGCGCGTTGACCGCGTTTGTGTTCGTCTACGACATTGCGCTTCCCCTGGCGTGCCACGTAGACGACGCAACCCAGATCGCGCGATCGTCCTGCTGATCGCCGCCTGCGGTCCAGGCGGCCGTCTCGGTGACCAAGAGGAAGTTGGCTTGGCTCGCGCCAACTAAGCGTAGGCCCCTCCATAACGACCCTCTCTATGATCGTCAGAGCACATACTATGTTCGGCAGAGCACATACACAGTGTAAGTTGGGGTGTAGGCTGCCGCCGTGCTGCACGAATTTCTCACCACGCACCGCACCGCCCTGATCCGCCGCTGCCGCTTCAAGGTCGCCCAGAGGCTCGCGCCGACCGCCACCGACGCTGAGCTCGAGCATGGCATACCGCTCTTCCTCGACCAGCTCACCGAGGCGCTGCGCGTCGAGCAGTCATCCGCTCCGATGCAAAGCCGCAAGGTGCCCGGTCCCGCCGGCGGGGGGGCCACGCCGGTTGCGTCCGAAATCGTACTCTCGGCTGCGCTCCACGGGTTCGAGCTCCTGAAGTGCGGCTTTACCGTCGACCAGGTGGTGCACGGCTACGGCGATCTGTGCCAGGCGATCACCGACCTCGCCTATGAGCAGGCGGCGGCGATCGAGGTCGACGAGTTTCGAACGCTCAACCGCTGCCTGGACGACGCGATTGCCGGCGCCGTCACCGAATTTTCCTTCCAGCGCGACATCCTGCTCGAGGAAAAAGGCAGCCAGACGCAGAACGAGCGGCTGGGATGCTTCGTCCATGAGCTGCGCAACCTGCTGAATACCGCGACGCTCGCGGTCACCGCGATCAAGGCCGGCAATCTCGGCGTTAGCGGGGCGACGGGCGCGGTGCTGGACCGCAGCCTGATCGGACTGCGCACGCTCATCGATCGCTCGATGATCGAGGTGCGCGCGAGCGCCGGTGCGCCCGCGCGGCTGCGGCGTTTCTCGCTCGCGAGCCTGATGGGCGAAATCAAGATCTCGGCGGCGCTCGAAGCGCAGGCGCTCGGCTGCGAATTCAGCATCGCCGGCGTGCAGAACAATCTCGCCGTCGACGTCGACCGGGAACTGTTTCTCTCCGCGATGGGCAATCTCCTGCAGAACGCATTCAAGTTCACTGCGCCGCGCACGAAAGTCTCGTTGAGCGCGCACGCCCGCGCCGAGCGCATCCTGATCGAGGTCGCCGACCACTGCGGCGGCCTGCCGCCGGGCAAGGCGCAACGTCTGTTCGTACCGTTCACGCAGGGCGGGAGAGACCGCTCGGGCGTCGGGCTTGGCCTGTCGATCGCCAGGCGCGCCATCGAGGCGAATCAAGGTACCCTGGGCGTGCGCGATGTGCCCGGCGTCGGTTGCGTGTTCACGATCGACCTGCCGCGCCATACGCTGGCCGGAGCGTCTGTCCCTTAGCGGACGCAGGCGTTACCATCGGGACTGGTGCCCATGCGCCCAGTCCCCAACACGCCAAAGGCCAACAAACTTCTCAGGGCCCTGCCTGAAGAGAGCTACGACGGCCTGCTGCCCTTTCTCGAGCCCATGGCGCTGCCGCTCGGGATGTCGGTGTATGAAGCGGGCGCGACGCAAGGCTATGTGTACTTCCCGACGAGCGGCATCGTGTCGCTCCTTTACGTTCTGGAAAA
>JBHELS010000081.1:0-6539 GCA_046263015.1 Burkholderiales bacterium
CGGGTTTGCACGAGCGTGAGGAGCTCGAAGAGTTCATCCATGGTGCCGTAGCCCCCCGGGAAGACGATCACCGCTTTCGCGAGGTACGCGAACCAGAACTTCCGCATGAAGAAGTAATGGAAATGAAACGAGAGCTCGCGCGTGACGTACGGATTGTCGAATTCCGGCTGCGGGATGGAAATGGTCAGGCCGACATTCATGCCCTGCGCTTCCGAGGCGCCGCGGTTTGCTGCCTCCATGATGCCGGGACCGCCGCCCGTGCAGACGACAAAGCGCCGCTCGTCGTGCCCGGAGAGCTCCTTCGACCAGCGCGTAAGGCGCGCCGCAAGCGCGCGCGCCGCCTCGTAGTACGCCGACATCTGGAGCTGCATGCGCGCGATCTCGACGTCGCCGTGGCCCGCTTCCGCGTGTCGCACGAGCTCTTCGGCGTCCTCGCGCGAACGAATGCGTGCCGAGCCCATGAAGACCACGGTGTCCGTGACCTTGTGGTAATCGAAGCGGCTCTTCGGCTCGAGGTACTCCGCAAGCATGCGCAGCTCGCGCGCATCCTTGCTGTTGAGAAATCCGGTGTTGTGGTAGGCCTTGGTCGGCCCGCGCGCTGGCGCTGCGCTCTTCTCTACTCGGCTTTCGCGCCGGACTGGATCACGACCTTCGCCCATTTCTGCGTCTCCGATTTGATGACATTGCCAAAATCTGCCGGTGTTCCCTTGATGGGTCGCCCGCCGAGCTCGGCGTAGCGCTTCAGCATCCCGGGATCCGAAAGCGCCGCGTTCACCGTGGCGTTGATCCGCTCGATCGGCTCGCGCGGCGTGCCCTTCGGCATGCCGATCCCGAACCAGGCGGTCGCCTCGTAGCCGCGCACCGTCTCGCCGACGGTCGGCACGTCGGGCAGCGTCGGTTCGCGCTCGGCGGAGGTGACGGCGAGCGCGCGCAGCCGTCCGCTCTTGATGTGCGGCATGGACGAGGGGAGGTTGTCGAACATCACATGCACTTCGCCGGCGATCAGCGCCGGGAGCGCCGGGCCGGAGCCTTTGTACGGCACGTGCACCATCGGGCAGCCGGTCATCGACTTGAAGAGCTCGCCCGAGAGATGCACCGACGTGCCGCTACCCGACGAAGCAAGGTTCACCTTACCGGGATTCGCCTTGCACCAGGAGACGAACTCGGCCACGGTCTTTGGCGGCAGCGACGCCGGCACCACCATCACGTTCGGCGTGCGGACGATTCCCGCGACCGGCGCGATGTCGCGAACGAAATCGAACGGCAGATTCTTGTACAGCGTGGTGTTGATACCGTTCGCCGGATTGACGAGCAGCATCGTGTAGCCATCGGGCGGCGACTTCACTACGTAATCGACCCCGATGTTATTGCCGCCGCCCGGCTTGTTCTCGATGATGAATTGTTGCCCGAGCTTCTCGGAGAGCCACTGCGCCGTGAGGCGGGCGAGCAAATCCGTCGTGCCGCCCGGCGGGTAGGGCACCACCCATTTCACGGGGTGCGTCGGGTAATCGGCGCGCGCGCCCGCCGCAAGGGCGAGCGCGGCCGCGGCAAGTAACAAGCGAAGCATCAAGCGTCCTCCTAGGATTTTTTCGGGGCCGGATGGATGTTATCCACCCAATGGACTTCCTCGGGCTGCTCGACGACCGGAATATCGAGGTTCACCACCACGGGTTGCTGGCCGCTGCGGCAAAGCACGCACGAGAGCGGCTCGCTCTCGCTCGCGTTGATCTCCTGGTGCGGGACATAAGGCGGCACGTAGATGAAGTCGCCCGGACCCGCTTCGGCGACGAATTCGAGCTTGTCGCCCCAGCGCATGCGCGCTCTGCCGCTCACCACGTAGATCACGCTCTCGACCGCGCCGTGATGGTGCGCTCCGGTCTTTGCCTTGGGATGGATGACCACCGTCCCCGCCCAGAGCTTCTCGGCGCCCGTGCGCGCGTGCGTGATCGCCGCGGCGCGATTCATGCCCGGCGTTTGCGGCGTGTTGATGTCGAGCTCGGACGACTTCACGACGCGTACGCCGTCGTACTTCCAATTCGACTTCGCGGGGTCCATGGGGCTGGATTATCGCTCGCTAGCGCCAGTCGGCGGCCGAAAACTCGAGGCGCTCGCCGCCCGCGCGCTCGAGCCACGCACCGGCGGCAGCGGTCTTGCAGGCCCAGGTCTGCTGCTCGAAGGGCTGCGCGAGCGACAGCGCTTTCGCGCTCAAGACCGCGCCGCAGGTCCCGCCCGGCACGCGAACGGCGGCGTATCGGATCCACGCCAGATCGCGCTCGCGCGCTAGCGCGGCGAGCGCCTGGCATTGCGCGAAGTCGCTCGCATGCGTCCAGGTGCGCGCCGCCTTCTTCCACGGGGCAGCGGTGAGGTCGGCGCAGCGGCCGCGCACACGCGCCTTGAAGAACGTGTGCTCCGTGTGAAGCGCTGAGTCGCGCAGCGCTTCGCTATCCATGAGGAAGCGCCACTTCCAGTAGGCCACTTCGCCGCACGCCGTGCCGAGTTCCTCGGCGCCATACCAGACGCCCGGATCGTGCGGCCGGCGAAAGCGTGACGGGAAAGGCGAGCGGTAGCGAAACGGCGTGAAGAGGAGATAGTGGCGGCCCGCCGCTTCGGGCGGCGGCGCCGGCTTGCTCGCATCGAGCAGCTCTTCGAGGACGCGCTGCTCGGCCGCATTGTCGGCGAGCCGCATGGTCGCCACGACGTGCTGCGCCTCGACCCCGCGCCAGAGCTCCGCCGTTCTCGTGCGCACACCGCTTTCCAACCATGCCGCGCTCCAGCCCGGCGGCGGGGGCGTCGCCGCTTGGCCGCTCAAGCCGGCGCGCGCATCGCGTCGAGGTACGCTACGACTCCGACCAGGCCATCGGCGCGCGCGAGCAGCTCTACCGGCCGGCCATTCAACGCGCGATTGTGCCCCTGCAGCCACGCTCTTCGCTGGACGGCATCCGCACCGACGAGCGCATCAAGCGAGCGGTAGACCCGTACAAGAAGAAGCGCGAGCTCGCCTTCCTTGCTCGCCGGGTCGATGGTGCGGCTGCCGCCGGCGAGGCGAGAGACGCTCGCTTCGCTCACCCCGAGTATTCGAGCCAGCGCGCTCGCCGGTAGTTCCAGGAGCTCGGCCGCGCGCAACACGGCCTTCGTCAGAACGACATCGGCAGCAGGCTGGTTTTTTTCGGCAATGCGAGGCGCGCGCGGCATGGCTGCCTTTCAAATGAAAGCATAGCGCGACGCCCTTGCAAATGCAATTAGGGGGAAGCGAACGCCGTATCGAGAAGGCGCGGCGCTACGGCCCAGCGCTGCGGTGAGTCGAGGAGGACGACGATGACGCGCGAGCCGTTTTTCTCCGCGGCGGCAATGACGCAGTTGCCGGCGCGGCCGGTCGTGCCGGTTTTGACGCCGATTGCGCCGTCATAGCGCCCAACGAGCGCGTTGGTGTTGCGGAGATAAAAGCGGCGCCGCCCGTCCACCGTGCGGATGGTGGTGTCGTGCATCGCCGCGATCGCGCGGTACTCGGCGTGCTGCAGAACCTGCTCCGCAAGGCGCGCGAGGTCGGCCGCGGTCGAGAACTGGCCGGGGCGATCGTGGCCGCAGGGATCGACGAAGTTGGTGTTGCGAAGGCCGAGCGTGGCCGCGCGATGGTTCATGCGCGCGACGAAGGTCGTGCCGCCATGATCGGCGAGCGCGCGGCAGGCATCGTTCGCCGAATGCATGATGGTCGCCGCGAGGAGCTCGCGCGCCCGAAACTGCTCGCCCGCGCGAAGCCCGATGCGGCTGCCCTGCTCGCGCGCCGCCGCGCGGCTGACGACCACCGGCTCGTCGAGCTCGCCGCGCTCGAGGACGAGGAGCGCGGTCATCATCTTGGTCAGGCTGGCGGGCGCGTGGCGGTCGTTCTCGCCGGCGGCCCAAAGGACGCGACCGTCGCGCTTGACGATATAGGCGCCTGCGACGTGGGGAAAGCGGTCTTCGACTGCCTGGGCACTGCTCGCGCAAAGGAGCAAGGCGATGATGGCGCCGCGCTTCAGCATTGTTTTTTCTCCCTGGTCTCAGTTTAGCATCGCGCTCGTATGCTCGATCTTTTGATCCGCGGCGCTCGCATCGTGGACGGCACGGGTGCCAAATCTTTCACAGGCGCGGTCGGCGTCCGCGACGGCTTCATCGTCGCCGTCGGCGAAACCGATGAGCCTGCCCGCCGCACGGTCGACGCGGACGGCCTCGCGCTCATGCCGGGCATCATCGATGTGCATACGCACTACGACGCGCAGATCACCTGGGATCGCACGCTCTCGCCCTCGGTCGCCCTTGGCGTCACCACCGTGGTCATGGGGAATTGCGGTTTCGGCATTGCGCCATGTCCGCCGCGGCTGCGCGAGACGGTGCTTCGCAATCTCTCGGTGGTCGAGGGCATGGACGTCGAGGCGCTCCTCGCCGGAACGCGCTGGGAATTCGAGAGCTTCGGCGAATACCTGGGGTTTCTCGAACGCGAGCGGCCGCTTGCGAATATCGGCGTGCTCGCGCAGCACTCGACCATTCGCAGCGCCGTGATGGGCGAGGAGGCCTCCGAGCGCAAGGAGCCGAGCGAGAGCGAGTTGCGAGCGATGAAGAAATTGGTGGGCGAGGCGCTCGATGCCGGTGCCATCGGCTTCGCCTCGTCGTTTTCGCCGAACCACAGCGGTTGGGGCGGACGGCCGATGCCTTCGACCATCGCGACCGACGATGAATTGCGCGCGCTCGTTGGTGTGCTGGGCGAAAAAGGCTGCGGCGTCTTCGTCATGGCGACCGGGCCACGCGCCACACCGCAGTTCATGGAATCGCTCGTCGAGGCGACCGGACGGCCCGCCTTCATCGTCACGGTGCTCGCGATGTATAACCGCGCGCAGCCGGGGCGCGCAGCCGAAATGTACGAACGCTGCGCCGAGGCGCTTGCGCGCGGGCATGAGCTCTACATTCACGCGAACTGCCAGCCCCTTTCTTTCGATTTTTCGCTCCGCGAGCCCTACCTTCTTTATTCGCACGACGCTTTCGAGCGCGTGAAAGCAGCGCCACACGAGGAGCGCTCCGCGATCTATCGGCAGCCCGAATTTCGTGCGCGGCTGCGCGAGAACTTTGGTGCGCCGAAGCAGGGGATTCTCTTCCACGGCGACTGGACGCAGGTCGAGCGAGACGGCGTGCCGGTTACGGAGCTCGCCGAGCGCGAAGGCAAGGACGCGCTCGACTATGTGTTCGACCTGCCGCTCGATGTGCAGCTCGTTGCAAAGCTCTACCAAAACGACGATGCGGGCGTGGCGCCGCTGCTTCGGCATCGGGCCGGGGTAATCGCGCTTTCCGATGCAGGGGCGCATCTCATCTATTTCTGCGACGCGGGCTATGGGCTGCACTTCCTCGCGCACTGGGTGCGCGAGCTCGGCGCGTTCACGCTTGAAGAGGCGGTGCGCCGCTTGACCAGTGATCCGGCGCGCAAGTATCGCATCGCGGGCCGCGGCCGCATCGCGCCCGGCACCTGCGCCGACATGGTGCTCTTCGACCCGGCGGCGGTCGGCGTCTCGCCGCTCAAGCGGGTGAGAGATCTGCCGGGCGGCGGCGCGCGCATGCTGCGCGGTCCGCAAGGTGTGCACGGCGTCTGGGTGAATGGCGTGCGGGTCTTCGACGGCCGCGCCTATGACGCCGTGGATGCGGCCGGCAAGGTCTTGAGACGCTACGCTGCGGAACAAGCGCCCGCCTAGAAAGCGAACGGCGCAATAATCCGGTGCCTGACACCGGATTCCCCGATCTCCGCGCATTCGCAGCCCGCCGATTCGGTCTCCCGCGCGCAGTTTCTTCAACTTTTCGTCGCGGTGTTTTTGCCGATGTTCATGGCGGCCGTCGATCAAACGCTGCTTGCGACCGCGACGCCGGCGATTGCCGCGACGCTCGGCGGCCTACGCGACACCTCGTGGATCGCGGTCGGGTATCTGCTCGCCTCCGCGACGATCGTGCCGGTCTATGGGCGGCTTGGCGATCTGCGCGGCAGGCGCAACGTGCTCCTTAGCGCGCTCGGCGTCTTCGCGCTCGGCTCGGCGGCCTGCGCGGCCGCCCAGTCGCTACCGCAGCTCGTCGCCGCGCGGGTACTGCAAGGTCTGGGTGGCGGAGGGCTGATGGTGCTCTCGCAAGCGCTCATCGGCGAGCTCGTGCCGCCGCGCGAGCGGCCGCGCTTCCAGGGTTACTTCGCCACCGTCTTCACCGCCGCGAGCATCGGTGGACCGGTGCTCGGCGGCATCGTCGTCTCGCACACGAGCTGGCGCTGGCTGTTTCTCGCCAATCTGCCGCTCGCCGCGTTCGCGGCGTGGCGCCTTGCGCGCTTGCCGCGCGGGCTCGTACATCGGGGCGCGCGGACGGGCGCTGATGTCGCCGGCCACGTGCTCTTTGCGATCGGCGCAGTCAGCGCGCTTTTCTGGTTCACCTCCGTCGGCCATCGCTTTGCGCTCGCCTCGGGGCCGAGCATGGCGCTCCTCGTTACCGCGGTGGGTGCCCTCAGCTTCCTTTATTGGCACGAGCGCCGTCATGCCTCT
>JBHELS010000082.1:0-5174 GCA_046263015.1 Burkholderiales bacterium
TCGTCGAAGAAGCAGCCGATGCCGGTCGCGCGCACGCCGGCCGCTTCCGCCTCGAGGTAGAGCACCTGCCCGATCGCGCCCGCCTCCCGGAAGAGCCGCCGGTAGAACGACGGCCCGTGCGCGACGAGGCTCGCCTGGTACTCGGCGATCATGCCGAGCGAGAAGGCGCCGTCGCCCGCGATGTCCTGGCGGCAGCTGACCTGCGTCGCGAGCTCGCGCGCGTCGCCGCGCTCGAGCACGTAGAGCGGCAGGCCTTCCGGACATCCGGGCGGTGCTTCCCAGACGAAGTGCGCGTGCATCGCCGCCTTGAGCGTTTCCACCTTGCGCGCGTCGCGCGCCAATGCGTACAGCCCCGAATCGATGCCCTCGACCCGGTGCACGAAGAGGCCGAAGTGGATTGCGGGATCCCAGGGGAGCGTGTCCCATGGCATTGGACGGCGCGCGAGCTCTAGCTCGGCGCGCGGCATGACGCGCTCGAGCATGCGATAGAAACTCGCGGCCGGGATCGCGGTCCTGCCGTCGCAGGCGAGGAGGCTGCGCCGCTGGTGGATGATCTCGCCCGCGGAGCTCACGGCTTGCGCGACGCTTTCGCGACGTGATCGATCGCCTCCCACGGCACCGGATCGTCGCGGCTCAGGCGGTTCGCTTTCCCATACCAGCGGCTCGCTTTCATTTCCCGCGCTGCGTCCGCATCGATGCTCGAAATACTTACCGCGCCATCTCCCGGCCACAGCGCCAATGCGAGCTCGGCGCTCTCGCGCTCGGCGCCGTCGAAGTCCGCGCCGCGGTCGAGGCCGAGCAGCGCGTCGAGGGTCTCGTCCGCCGTGCCCTCCAGCACGAGCGCCGACCAGCCGAGCGTCGCCGCCGCGATGCGCACCGCGCCGATGGCGTGGCCCGCGTCGTGCTGGCAGTAGCGGAAGGCGCGCTCGCCGTACTTCCACGCCTCGCGCCAGTGGACCGACGAGAGCGCGAGGAGAAACGCGTGCGGCGGAAGACCGCGCGTGAGCCGCGTGTAGAGCGCGTCGGAGCAGTCGGCGCGCCGCTCGAGGCCGTGCTCGAGCGGCGCGTAATGGAAGAGTCCCGGCGACGCGCCGAGCTCCGCGATGCCGCCGACGAGCACGTAGCCCTCGGTGGGATGCAGATTGCCGCTCGATGGATTGGCGCGCAGCGCCCAGCGCGTGCCGCCGGCCTGCTTCCAGGCCGAGAGCGCGAGCGCGTATTCAAGGAGTCGCGAGAGCGACCGGATCGTGAGCGGCGCGGCCGGCACCGCGCCGCGCTCGTAGATGCTCTGGTACTCGGGCGACACCGGTTCCTCGTCCGCCATCAAGATCGGCAGCCGCACGAGCGGCGCGCCCGCGTAGCGCCGGAAGGGATTCGGCTGATTCGCCCAGTCGAGTCCGCCGGGCCCAGGCGCGAAGCGATGGAAATGATGCTTCGTGCGCTCGTGGTAGCGCATCACCGCTTCGAGCTGGGAGGCGTCGGCCACGGCTGCGGGAAGTGTATCGGCGTTGCGCCGCCGCATGCGAATTCGATACCCGCCGCCTTGCTGGCGACCCGGTGCAGGCAGAAAATACTTCCCCCGCCGCAGCACAGGAGGACCCTATGAGCCGCCTACCCACCGTACGCGAATTCATGGACCGCCATGTGCAGACGATCGCGCCGGAAGCCGACATCATGGAGGCGGTCGACTTCCTCCTCGAGAAGCGCGTCACCGGCGCGCTCGTGGCGAACGCGAAGGGCGAGCTCGTCGGCATCCTCACCGAGAAGGACTGCCTGCGCCTCCTGACGCACGGCGACAAGCGCGGCGAAGCGCCCCACGGCAAAGTGAAGGACTTCATGACCGCCGAGGTGCAGACCATCCCGCCGACCATGGACATCTACTACTGCGCCGGCCTCTTCATGAACGTCTCGTTCCGGCGCTTCCCGGTGGTCGAGAACAGCCGCCTCGTCGGCGCGATCACCCGCTTCGACCTATTGCGCGCCGTGCACCGCTACCTCGCGCCGGAGTCGGCGGAACAGTTTCGCTGACAGCTCGTCCTCTGCGTCCTCGGCTTCGCCTTCGCGCTTCGAGTTCGCCGGGCGCGACATCGCGTCCGCGGCGAGTGTCTCATCATCCAACGTTAGTCAATTACCTTGTCGGACGGCACGCTGCCCGCGCCATCTTTGTTCCACGATCTGCAAATAGTAAGAGCGTGAGAGAAACTTTTCATCGATAAGCAAACGGCGCTTCACATCGAACACGCGGTATTGCCGACTATAGTCGTACCAAAGGCCCCAGAAACCTGAATAGTCCTCCGCCATTCCCTGTGCGAGAGTTTCGTCAACTTCAAGCAGCGCACGGAACCGCGCCGGTCTGTCTTCGGCTGTGTCCTCGAACACCGGAATGCGAATCTCAAACGGCGTTTCGCCTGACTCCAAAGTAAATGTCTTGTAGTTCTCGGCGATCGTTTCGAGAATGAATCCATTCTGCGAAGGGATGGCATCGCGGTACGATCCATCGATAGCCAGGATGGAATTCTGGAACTCCATTAAGAGTTCTTCTATACCAATATCGAAAGACTCATTGCGCTCGCGAAGTCTCCTGAACGCCGCAAGAAAGGGGCGAAGAAGAAATGCCTCCGACCCTGACTTAAGCATGTCGTACGCGATGCCGGCAGCGATAAAGGCGGCAACATCAGCGAGAGTGACGCTGCTGACGAAATGGACTGCCATTTGGTACAAGCCACCCAAGTCACCTGGGCGGGGGTGCACGACCGCGACATAGTCCTCGTCCAAGCTGCGCCGGAAATCATCGATTCCTTCAAACGACCGTATCTCAGTAGGGCCGATTTGTTCAGCCCACCAAGATACTTTTATAGAAGGGACAGCAGGAACATCGCGCGGCATGGCCTGGGATGCTGCTCGCAAACTGCCACTGCCATAACCTCAAGTGCCAATATCGAGGTAAGGCGCGCGCCAACTAGCCTTCTGAGGCAACGTACTTGCACGAACCAGCGCGCTTGGAGCGGCGCGCCGTCTACTTTGTCCATTCACGCCACCCGCGTAATATCGGGAAGTAGATGCCTAACCGTGCGCGCTCGTAAGCGCCCGCGTAGGTGTTCAGTTGAGGCTGATATCGGTTCTTCTGCACGTCCAGAAATTCCTCAAGGCCGCCGCCTTCGTGGCGGCTAGTCTTGAAGTCGACGATCCATTGCACGTTGTCGCGATCGCGGAACAGGCGATCGATGATGTAAGTGCGC
This sequence comes from Burkholderiales bacterium, assembly GCA_046263015.1. Taxonomy (GTDB): domain Bacteria; phylum Pseudomonadota; class Gammaproteobacteria; order Burkholderiales; family SG8-39; genus SCGC-AG-212-J23. The sequence continues at coordinate 3,240 of JBHELS010000082.1, forward strand.
ATTCCGTCTTTCGTGCGCGCACGTAAGCGCTGCTCGGTCTGCGATTCGGGATGAGTACCGAGCACCCAGCGGCCGCGTTCGTCGCTCAGGCTGTTCTTCAATGCAGTGCGAACAAGTTCAGCAGCGCTATAGTTATCGGCCGCACGCATGCCGCGACGCTGGAGTTCTCGACGGAAACTGCCAGTCAATGCGTCGACACGTTTTGCATCCCAACCTTTGAGCTCGTCGTCCGCCATTCGCTGCAGCCAGCGGTGTACGACAGTGCCGACGTGTCGCGCCGTCTCGCTGGCCCAGGAAAACTCGATCTCTTCTCCGTCGCGGCCTTCGGACGGCACCGTCCGCTTCACTTGCGTGGGCAATGACGGCAGCGAGAACGACGTTGGCAGTCGGTTAATCGAGTTGTTCTCGCGCGCGGGCACCGGCTGCGCAGCGGTTTGATGCTTCGTCTGGAAAGATGCTTCTGCGGCGGGCCACGCGCGCGAGAGAAGCGTGTGCGACGTTGGGCGCTTGAGGTTTCCGTCCTTGTCGCAGCCGAGGCACGCGAGGAGGTGGAGGCGATGCTCGGCGCGGGTGGCGGCGACGTAGAGAAGACGAGAAGCTTCGGTGTCTTCGGCTTCGGTGTCGAGGCGGGCGAGGTATCTATAGGTTGGGTCCGAGTCTGAGCCGGTCGCCTTGATAGGTGCTAGCAACAGCCCCAACCCCCCGCTCGCCTTTGGCTCGCTTCCCCCCTTAACAGGGGGGCGGCCTGATGCGACCAGTTCGTGGAACAACAACAGATCCGGATCGCCGCCGCCGGGGCCTTGGTCGAGGCCCGGCACGATGACGGTGCCGAACTCGAGGCCCTTGGCCTTGTGGATGGTCATGATCTGGAGGTCGTCGTCGGTCGCGTCGACGTCGGGGAGGGCGTAGAGGCGCTCGAGCGCGTCGCGAAGGTGCGCGAGGTCGGTGATGGGGCCCGAGTCCTCGAGATCGGAGAGGGCGTCGAGGTAGCGCTCGGCGTCTTCGAGGGCGGTTTTGTCGGGGACGCAGGCCGGGCCGCCTAGGGCGAGCCAGACGCCTTCGACCGCGTCGCGCAGGCTGCCGCGCGCGCGGTTGGCGATCGCGGGCGCGAGGATCGCGGTGAACTGCGAGAGGAAGAGGTCGTCCTTGATGATTTCCCAGATCGTTTTGGTGCGGTCGCCGCCGGCGATTTCCAAAAGGCGATCCAAAGGCAGCGCGAGCCATGGCGCTCGCAATATCGAGAGCCAGGCGATGCGGTCGCCCAGATGCAGTAGCGCGCGCGTGAGCGCATAAAGGTCCTGCACCACCTGCTTCTCGCCGAGCTGCTCGATCTCGATTGCGCGGTAGCGGATGCCGGCCTGCTTTAGCGCCGGGACGATGTCGGCGAGCGCGCTGCGGTTGCGCACGAGGATGGCGGCGCGGTGTTCGGCCGAGCGGACGAGCGAGACAACGCGCTCGGCTTCGCGCGCGCGGTCGGCGACGTGGTGCCAGGTGACGGCGTCGCCTTCGAGCGGCGCGTTCTTCGGGTGCGCGGCTGCGGCGGAGTAAGGCACGGCGCCGGTCGCGGGATCGGCCTCGCGCGGCAGGATGTCGGGAAAGGCGGCGTTGTACCAGTCGACGAGCCCCGCCTGCGAGCGGAAGTTGGTGCTGAGTCGCAGCGGCTCGAGCGCGACGGTGCCGATGCCCTCCTCCCAAGCGCGTAAGAAGAGCGCCACGTTCGCTTCGCGGAAGCGGTAGATCGACTGCATCGGATCGCCGACGACGAAGAGCGTGCGGCCGTCTCCCTTATCCCAGCCGGCGGTGAGGCGCTCGAGGAGCTGCCACTGCGAGTAGGAGGTGTCCTGGAACTCGTCTACCAGGATGTGGCGGATGCGCGTGTCGAGCGCGAGCAGGAGATCGGTCGGGCGCTCGGCGTCGCCCAGCGCGCGCACCGCG
>JBHELS010000083.1:0-20529 GCA_046263015.1 Burkholderiales bacterium
TAAAGCGTCATCGATACCATCGGCGCGCCTGAGCGCAGCGTGCCGAGATGAGCGATGCGCTCCGCGCGAAGGAGCCGCCTGAGCGCGGCGCGGGTTGCAACGTCCATGGTGTATTCTCGCGCCGATCCATGGGATACGAGCTCCTCGTCGGCCTGCGCTATCTGCGCGCCCGGCGGCGCAACCGTTTCATCAGCATCAACTCCCTAGTGTCGATGATCGGCATCGCCGTCGGCGTGTGGGCGCTGATCGTCGTCCTCTCGGTGATGAACGGCTTCCAGAAGGAGGTGCGCACACGCATCCTCGGCGTTGCCTCGCACGTGCAGATCAGCGGCACCGGCAACCGCCTCGCGAACTGGCCGGAGATCGCGAAGATCGCGGCGCAAAACAATCATGTGCTCGCGACCGCCCCCTTCGTCCAGGGGCAGGCGATGCTCACTGCCGGGCAGGCGGTGCGCGGGGCGATCGTGCGCGGCATCATCCCGGCCGAGGAGGAAAAGGTCGCCGATCTCGGCGAACACATGCGCCTCGGCAAGCTCGAAGCGCTGAAGCCCGGCGAATTCGGCGTCGTCCTCGGCGCCGATCTCGCACGCGGCCTGCAAGTTCTTCCCGGCGACAAGGTGGCGCTCATCGCGCCGCAGGGCCTTGTCACGCCGGCGGGGGTGATACCGCGTCTCAAGCAGTTCAGCGTCGTCGGCATCTTCGAGGCGGGCATCGCGGATGCCGATTCGGCGCTCGCGCTCGTCGACATGCAGGACGCGCAGACCCTCTACCAGCTCAGCGACAACGTGACCGGCGTGCGCCTGAAGCTCGACGATCTTTTCGCGGCGCCCGCGGTGGCGCGCGATCTCTTGCAGGAGCTGCCGCCCGACACCTACGCGAGCGACTGGACGCGAACGCACGCGAACTTCTTTCGCGCCGTGGCGATCGAGAAGCGCATGATGTTCATCATCCTCGCCCTCATCGTGCTGGTGGCGGCCATCAACATCATCTCGACGCTGGTCGTCGCGGTGAAGGACAAGCAGTCCGATATCGCCATTCTGCGAACGCTCGGCGCGCAGCCGCGCTCGGTCATGGGCATATTCATCGTGCAAGGGATGCTGATGGGGCTGATCGGCACCTTGATCGGCGTCGGGCTAGGCGTCGTTACCGCCCTCAATATCGATGTCATCGTGCCGGCGATCGAGACGGTGCTCGGCTTCAAGTTTCTCGACAAGGGCGTCTACCTGATCCCGGAGCTGCCCTCCGACCTGCAGAGCGCCGACGTGATCGCCATCAGCCTGATGGCGCTCGCGCTCTCGTTCGTGGCGACGCTCTACCCGAGCTGGAGCGCGGCGCGCCTTAACCCGGCCGAGGCGCTTCGCTATGAGTGAGGAGGTTGCCGAGCGCCAGGCGGTCGTCGCGTGCCATGGCTTGAGGAAGACCTACCAGGGTCCGCAGCCCGTGCCGGTGCTCGAGGGCATCGATCTCCAGATCAACCGCGGCGAGCGCGTCGCCATCATGGGGCGCTCGGGCTCCGGCAAATCGACGCTCCTGCACGTCCTCGGCGGCCTCGATACGCCGACCTCGGGCCAGGTGTTCGTGCAAGGCCGTGCCTTCAGCGAGATGAGCGAAGCCGAGCGCGGCCAGGTGCGAAACGCGACGCTCGGCTTCGTCTACCAGTTCCATCACCTGCTGCCCGAGTTCAGCGCCATGGAAAACGTCGCCATGCCGCTTTTCATCCGTCGCATGCAGCGAGCGGAAGCGCTCGAGCGCGCGAAGCGGGTTCTGGAGGAGGTCGGGCTCGGCGCGCGGGTCGAGCACCTGCCGGGCGAGCTCTCGGGCGGCGAGCGCCAGCGTTGCGCCTTTGCACGCGCGCTCGTCACCGAGCCGGCGTGCGTGCTCGCCGATGAGCCGACCGGCAACCTCGATTCGCACACCGCCGAGGAAGTGTTCGAGGCGATGCTGCGCCTTTCCGCGACCCACGGCACCGCATTCGTCATCGTCACGCACGACCCCGGCCTCGCCGCCCGAGCCGAGCGCGTGCTCGAGCTTCGCGACGGCGTTCTCCAGCCGCGGCATCCGCCGCGCCATCTGCTGAAACCTCCCAATTCGGGGTCAGGCACCGAATAGAAGCCATCGGGGTCAGGCACTGAATCGGCGGCAATTCGGTGCCTGACTCCGAATTCGGTCAGCCGGAGCGCCGCCCGCGCGTTGCATCGAGCATGACATTCGCCGCGCTCGCCTTCGCCGTCGGTGCGGCGCTTCTGCAGTTGCAGCCGGTGCTGCCGGCGCTCGGCTGGGCGCTCGGCATGCCGCTTCTCGCTTTGGCGGGCCTGCGCTACCGGCCGCTCCTCATCTTGGCGGCCGCGATGGCCGGCTTCTTCTGGGCCGCGGCATGCGCCCATTGGCGGATGGACGATTGGCTGCCTGCGGAGCTCGAAGGCCGAGACATCGCGGTCGTCGGCGTCGTCTCGGCGCTTCCCGCGATGGTCGAACACGGCGTGCGCTTCGAATTCGAGATCGAAGGCGAGAACGGCGACCGCCTGCCGAGAAAGATTTTGCTTTCCTGGTACGGAGCCACGAGCGCCGAGGATGCGCCCGCTTCGCCGCTCGCAGGCGGCCTGCACGCCGGCGAGCGCTGGGCGCTGACGGTGCGGCTACGCCGCCCGCACGGCCTCGTAAATCCTCACGGCTTCGACTACGAGGCTTGGCTCCTCGAGCGAGGGATCGGCGCCACGGGGTACGTGCGCGCGCGCCCCGAGCCGCGCCGGCTCGGCATGCGCCATGGCGTCCTCGACTATGTCGAGCGCGCGCGTGAAGCGGTGCGGATGCGCATCGACGCGGTGCTCGGCGCGACGCCTGCGGCCGGCATTCTCGCCGCGCTCGCCGTGGGCGATCAGCGCGCCATCTCGCGCGAGGAGTGGCAGCTCTTCAATCGCACGGGCGTCACGCACCTGATGAGCATCTCGGGCTTGCATGTGACGCTCGTCTCCGGTCTGGTCGCATGGCTCGTCGCCGCGCTCTGGCGGCGCGTGCCGCCGCTCGCGCTTCGCGTGCCGGCGCGCAAAGCGGCGGCGCTCGCGGCGATCGGCGGAGCGCTCGGCTATACGCTGCTCGCTGGCTACGGCGTCCCGGCACAGCGCACGTTCTGGATGGTGACCGTGGTGGCGCTCGCGCTCTGGTCCGGGCGAATTTCATCCGCATGGCGAACGCTTGCGCTCGCGCTCGCGGCGATCGTGTTCTTCGACCCGTGGGCGCCACTCGCGCCGGGACTATGGCTTTCGTTCGGCGCCGTGATGCTGATCTTTTACGTCGCGGTCGGCTGGACGGAGCCCGGTTCGAAGCTCGCGCAATGGGGCCGCATTCAATGGGCGATCACCATCGGCCTCGCGCCCGCGGCGCTGCTTCTCTTCGGACAGATCTCGGTGGCCGGGCCCATTGCCAATGCGTTCGCCATCCCTTGGGTGTCGGCGGTTATCACACCGCTCGCGCTCCTCGCGGCGCTTATTCCCGTCGATGCACTGCTTCATCTTGCCGCGTGGCTCGTGCAGTGGCTGCTCGAGTTCCTCGAATGGTGCGCAGCGCTTCCCGGCGCGCTCTGGCAGCAGCACGTGCCGCCGCTTTGGAGCGTGCTCGCGGCGCTCGCCGGCGCCACGTGGCTCCTCGCGCCACGCGGAGTGCCGTGGCGCGGCTGCGGTATTGCGCTCGTGGCACCCGCGTTTTGCATCGCCGCCGCGGCGCCGCCGCCCGCGGAGGCTTGGATCACCACCTTCGACGTCGGCCAGGGTCTCGCGGTGCTGGTGCGCACGGCGAGCCATACGATGCTCTACGACGCCGGGCCCGCGTACGGCGCCGACGCCGATAGCGGCTCGCGCGTCGTGGTACCCGCGCTTCGCGGGCAAGGCGTCGAGCGCCTCGACCTCGTCGTCCTCACCCACGAGGACACCGATCATATCGGCGGCGCGGTGAGCGTTCTCGAAGCCTACGAAGTGCAGGCGCTCTCCGCCTCGCTCGCGCGCGAGCATCCGCTGAATGCGCTCGTACCGGGCGCACGCCGCTGTGCGGCCGGAGAGCGCTGGGAATGGGATGGCGTGCGCTTTGAGTTCCTGCATCCGAGCCGTGAGCCGGGCGGCAAACGAAATGATCAAAGCTGCGTGCTGCGCGTCGCAGCCGGGGCCCACGCGATGCTCTTGACGGGCGACATCGAGCGCGCCGCGGAAGCGGCGATCGTCTCGGCGGGCGAGCGCGTGCGAAGCGATGTCCTGCTCGTGCCGCACCACGGCAGCCGCACGTCTTCGACGGCCGAGTTCATCGCCGCAGTCGCGCCGCGCCGCGCGATCATCCCGGTCGGCTATCGCAGCCGCTTCGGCCACCCGCACCCGCTCGTGCTTGAGCGTTATCGCGCGGCCGGCGTCGAACTCCTGCGCACCGATCTCGAAGGCGCCATCACGGTGCGCATGGGCGCCGAGCTCGACGTGCATGCGGAGCGGCAACTGCGCGCCCGCTATTGGCTACGGTGAATCGGCGAGGGGCTTCGCTTGTCCTCCACCGAGTAAGTGCGCTCAGAGAGGGTCATTCCGTATTAATTGGCAATGGTTCGCCTATAGCTCCGCCATGGGTGATTAGAGCTCGAGGCTTGTCCCATCGTGCGGTAAGGGCGCGGGGCCCCCGCTGCCGCCGCGCTCCCATATCCATGCGAGTGGCGCGACGCCTAATGGGCCGTAAACTGAGCTAGAGAAGAAACCTTTAGCCACAGGGAGACACTGATGAAGCATTTCCTCATCTCGCTCGTCGCCGTTGGCGCGCTTATCGGTTGTGCCAGTAATCCCGCACGTCGCGCCGCAGTCGCGATGGAAGAATCCCGTCGCCTCGCCGCCCCGACGACGCCGCTCGCCTCCTACGGCAAGTTCGAACTAAAGCCAATGGGGATGAGCCCAGCGGTCGCCAACGACACTGCGAAAGTGGAGGTCGTCAAGGATCTTGAAGGCCGCGTTCAGGCGCGCGTACAGCCTTTACTTGCGCAGTGGAACGCGCAGGCGGCAAAAAACGCCGCCACGGGTAGCACGCTGATCGTACAGCCGCGAGTCATGAGCCTCCGTGTTGTGAGTGGCGGTGCCCGGTTCTTCGCAGGCGCGTTCGCCGGCGACTCGTCGATCGCCATGGACCTCGACCTCAAGGACGCGGCTACTGGCGCGCTCATCGCGAACCCGCGTATAGAGCGAAGCGCCGGCGCGATGGCTGGCGGATGGTCGATCGGCGCGACTGACCGCAACCTGATGGATTACATCGCCGACATCGCCGGCCAATACCTGGAGGACAATCGCAAGTAGACGCGTCCCCCGCAGAGCGGCTTGTGCAACGCGGCGTTCGACTCGCCGCGGCCGATCATGGCCGCAGCCGCCGCGCAGTAGAGCAAAAGCAGCGCACGCGTTCGTGCTTGGCTATCGTGCAGCCGGCGTCAGCTCGACGTGCGTGCGAAGCGGCAACTGCGAGCCCGCTATTGGCTACAATGAATCGGCGAGGGGCCTTCCCTCGCTCCCGAGGAGGAAACCACCATGGCAAAGAAAGGCGCGGGCAGCGATTCCGTCTATCGCGTCACTGAAGTGATCGGCACGAGCACCACATCGTGGGAGGAGGCGGCGAAAAACGCGGTCGCCACCGCGGCCGGCACGCTGCATGATCTACGCATCGCCGAGATCGAGAAGCTCGACGTGCGCATCGAGGACGGGAAGGTGGTGCAGTTCCGCGCGCGTCTCGCGCTCTCCTTCAAGTACGACGCCGGGGGCTGATGTTCACGGCGCTCGTGCGGGTCACGGGAACCGGACCGCTCGCGGATTTCCGCGACCGCGTGCGCTCGCTCCTGGTGCGCGATCCCGACGCGGAGGATTACAGCGAGCACCATGCGGAAGGCATGCTCGAGTACCGCTTCGCGCCGAAGAAGGGCATTCCGTTTCCGGCATTCGCGGAGGCCTCGGCAGATTTCGCGGAGCTGAGGGTCGAGGCCGAATGGGACCACGACGGCGTGCGAGGGCGCGCGGTCATCGAAGCGGGCCGTGTGGTCGACGACGAGCGCAGCTTCACCGGCGCCCAGGGAGTGCATGTCGAGATCGGCGATGAGGCGCGCCTTGCGCTCGCGCTCGTGTGCGAGCGCGCGGGCGATGCCTGGCTCGGCTACGCGGCGAGTGCCGAGCGCCATACCTATTTCCGCTATCGCGACGGCGCGCTATCGCTCATCGCACCGGACGATGCCGATCGCGCGCTGGAAGACATTGCCTTTCGCCTGGTGGACGAGTGGCTCTGGTACGACGAAGAGGAAGCGCCCGCCGAGCGCGCGCGCTACGCGCAGTACGGGCATCCGGTGCGCGGCGCCAACGTGAAATCAGAGAAGCTCGCGCTCCTTCGCCGCGCGAGCGGTGCTCACTCCACACTCGGCGCCGAAGTCGAGCCGCTTCGCGCCGCGCTCGTATCACAATGGCTGAATCGCACCTGAGCGAACCGCGCCGGCGCTCGGTGCAGTGCGTGAGCCCGCGCGGGCTGCATCGCATCGCTTACCTCGAATGGGGCGATCCGCGAAACCGCGACGTCCTCGTGTGCGTGCACGGCTTGACTCGCTCGGCACACGACTTCGACCCGCTCGCCCGCTCGCTCGCGAGCCACTTCCGCATCGCCTGTCCTGACCTCGCCGGGCGCGGCGACTCCGACCGGCTCGCCGACCCGATGCTCTATGCCGTGCCGCAGTACGTCGCCGACATGGTGACGCTGATCGCGCGCCTCGACAGCGAATCGGTGAACTGGCTCGGCACCTCGGCCGGCGGCCTGGTCGGCATGGCGCTCGCGGCGCAGGCCGGGACGCCCGTGAAGAAGCTCATCCTGAACGACATCGGCGCGGTGATCTCCGGCGTCGCGCTGCAGAGGATCGGCGCCTACGTCGGAAATGCGCCCAGCTTCTCGAGCTTCGAAGAGGCGGAGCAGTACGTGCGCTCCATCTCCGCGCCTTTCGGTCCGCATAGCGAGGCGCAATGGCGCTTTCTCACCGAGAACTGGGTGCGAAAAGAAGCCGACGGACGCTGGCGGGCGCGCTATGACCCGCGCATCGCCGAGCCTTATCGCGCGGCGATGCCGCAAAAGGACCTGGAGCTCTGGCCGATCTACGACGCGATCCGCTGCCCGACGCTCGTGCTGCGCGGCGCGCAATCGGACCTGCTTTCGCCCGCTACCACCGCCGAGATGGCGCGGCGCGGACCGAAAGCGAAAGTGATCGAGATCGCCGGCGTCGGCCACGCGCCGACGCTCCTCAGCGCCGAGCAGATCGGCCTCGTGCGGGACTTTCTGCTGCAAGGAGATGCCAAGTGAAATGGCTTGCCGCGCTTTGCGCGCTCGTTTGCATGAGCGCCGCCGCGCAATCGACGCTCGACGCCGTGCGGAAAAAAGGGTTCGTGCAGTGCGGCGTCAATACCGGCCTCGCCGGCTTTTCGCAGCCCGATTCGAAGGGCGTGTGGCGGGGCATCGACGTCGATGTCTGCCGCGCCGTCGCCGCCGCCGTATTCGGCGATGCCAACAAGCTACGCCTGACGCCGCTCACCGCGCAGCAGCGCTTCACGGCGCTGCAATCGGGCGAGGTCGACATCCTCGCGCGCAACACCACGTGGACGCTGACGCGCGACACGAGCCTCGGCCTCAACTTCGTCGGCATCAACTATTACGACGGCCAGGGCTTCATGGTGCCGAAGAAGTTGAACGTGAAAAGCGCGAAGGAGCTGAACGGCGCCACGATCTGCGTGCAGCCGGGCACCACGAACGAGCTCAACCTCGCCGACTACTTCCGCGCGAACAAGATGACGTTCAAGCCGGTGGTCATCGAAAAATTGGACGAGGTGCTCGCCGCCTACTTCAACGGCCGCTGCGACGTCTACACCACCGACCAGTCAGGGCTTGCGGCGCTCCGCGTCTCGCGCGCGCCGCGGCCCGACGATCACGTCATCCTGCCCGAGCTGATATCCAAGGAGCCGCTCGGACCGGCCGTGCGCCACGGCGACGACCGCTGGTTCGACATCGTCAAATGGTCGCTCTTCGCGATGATCGAAGCCGAGGAGCTCGGCCTCAGCTCCAAAAATATCGACGAGCAAATGAGGAGCTCGAACCCGGCGATCCAGCGCTTCGTCGGCGCGAGCGGCGAGCTCGGCAAGATGCTCGCGCTCGACAATCGCTGGGCCTATTACATCGTCAAGCAGGTGGGCAACTACGCCGAGAGCTTCGACGCGCATCTCAAGCCGCTCGGCTTCGAGCGCGGCTACAACCGCCTCTGGACTCAGGGCGGCCTTCTCTACGTGCCGCCCATTCGCTGATCGAGAATTTCGTCCGCTGATCGCGAATTCCGTACCCGGTACGTAATATCCGAGCCTTGAGGCTCGCGCTCCTGCTCATCGGAGTGCCGGCTTTGCCGCGTTCCTCGCGACCGGTCTGTACATGGCTCGCCACTTCCCCGCTGCCTACGCGGCCGGGGAGGAGATCCGCTACATGTATCGCGCGAATCACGTCTATCTGCTCTTCGCGAGCCTGCTCGACGTCGTGCTCGGCTGCTATTGGCCGTCCGCGCACGCCGGCTGGCGCGGCAAGCTCGCCGTGGGCGGCGCCGCGCTCCTCATAGCGGCGCCCTTCGTTCTCCTTTACGCCTTTTTCGCCGACCCGCCGCAGGCGTCCGCTGAGCGCGGGATCACGTTCGTCGGCGTGCTGCTCGTCTTGCTCGGCGCGGCGGCACAGCTCGCAAATCGCAGGATTAAGGAAGCCCAATGAGAAGCGAACGGCTGACTCCAATCGAAGCGGCCAAGCCCCTTGGAATGGACGAAAGCGGAATTGGAAAAAGTGATGCTGGCGAGGCCGAAGCCCAAGCCGAAAAGTCTGCGCAGCTAGACCTGTTTAGGACTTGCCACGCTTGACGGCTTTTACGATCTGGACGTGCTGGGCAGCGAGCTCTTTGGCTTTCGCCGTAAGAGCCTGCATTTCCACAACCAAGCGCTTGCTGGTCAGGAGCAGTTCTTCGTGTTGTTGGGCCCATAACTCGTCCTCGGTCGATGCGCCGAGATTTTCTTTGCGTTCTGGCCCCACGCGAACACCTTACCAGCCTTTCGTGTCAGGGCGTGGTAGGTCCATCGAACATGGCCAAAGAAAACGCACCGGGCGAGCAGACATGAGCGGATAATGCGGGATGTAGTTAGTTAGTCTCCCCGCGAGCGCCCAACGGTAATCTTTGCCGTCACGCCACAGGTTGTAATCAAAAAGGCGTGCAAATGGCGGTCCCAGCGGCTTTGGCCGATCTTGCTGTACTCCGAGAGACGAATGAGGCGCTTCGTTCGTCGCTCAGAGTTCTTCTCGCTCGATCCTCGGAACTGAAAAGTACGGCGCGGGATGCGTCGAATCGGGCACGACAGGCTTGTGCCCGCGCGAGAGGACTCGTTGAGAAAAGTAAGGCGCGGCGCGCAGACGGCTGAGCGCAGAACGCCAGTTAGCGAAGTATTTACGCCGCGTCCGGCGGCGGTGAGCCGCCCGCTAGCCGATTGAGGAGTCCGAGCAATTCGCTCGGGTCGCCTGCCTTTCGGATGAAGTAATCGAAGCCAGCGGAAGTCGCGACGATCTCGTCCGCTTCGCTATTGAATACGCCGGATATGGCGATCAGCACCGGACGATGTTCCAGCTTCAAGGCGAGCACTTCGCGAGCGATGGCGAACCCGGTCTTACCGGGCATCACGATGTCCAGGATGCAAATGTCGGGCTTAAAGCGTTCGACCGCCTTGGCAACGACGCTCGCATTGGTGCACGTATGCACGATATGGCCTTCGTTCCGCAGCAGCTCGGCGAGGGTCAGGACCGTATCGACCTGATCATCGGCGACCAGGATGCTTAGGCGCAGGCGCGGGTTTGTTTTCTTGTTATCAGCTTGCATGTTCGGCAGTGTGCAAGATCGTTTTGGGTACGACTATCCCTTTTTTGACTACGCCTTGCCGCCGTACCGCCACAAAGCGGCTAATCGTCACGTTCAGGCGCAAGCACATCGTGCTGGTGTGATTAAGGCGCTTGATGTCGGTCGGCTGCTAGCGTGCGTCTATCGATCATCGCGTATGACGCGCCCGCCGCGTCATCGGCGTTCGTGGCCGGCGCCATTTCCCTCTCGTCCCGGATTTGCAACAGCGACCACAACAGGAAAAATGCGAACAGCGCAACCGATATCGAGGCGACGAGCGCCGCATGCAGGCTCGCGCGCACGAGCCGAAACACCAAGCGCATCGTGATGACGAGGTGCATGCGGCGGCAAGCGGCGCTTAGAAGAGGCCCTGATCCGTTTGCGCCGGATACGGGCTCGTCGACGCGCCTTGATCGACACTGTCGCTCACGCTGTGCGACGCACGCGCGAAAGGGCCCTTGATGCTGTCAGGCAATGTCGAGCAAGCGGCGAGAAGCGCAAGGCTTACCGCAAGTAGCGCTTTCTTCATCATCGTTCCTTCTGAAGGGTTGGGACGACGCGAGCTTGCGCATGCCCGGTCGCGCCGCGATTTCAAAGCGCCCGCCGAGTGTTACGGCCGCAATCGGGTCCATGGGCTGGAATCTCGCGCTCGGCCGCTATGCTGCGGCGATGCGGTAGCAGCCGCGCCCGGCGGCTTTGGCGGCATATAAAGCGCTGTCCGCGCGCCTCAGCAAGGCATCGCCGTCGGCTTGTCCCTGAGCGAGCGCAACGCCGATGCTCACACGGGCAACGAGGTCGCGGCCGTCGATAGGAATCGGACGCTCGCAGCCGCGGAGAATCTTTTCCGCAACCCGCGACGCGTTCTCCGGCGCTTTCAAATCTTCGAGCAGCACGACGAACTCGTCGCCGCCGAAACGCGCCACCGTGTCGGTCGCGCGTACGGCAGCGCGCAACTGTGTACCGAAGTCCTTGAGGAGCGCATCGCCTGCAGCGTGGCCGAGCGCGTCGTTCACCTGCTTGAAATCGTCCATATCGAGATAGAGAACGGCGAAGGGTGCCTTGGTGCGCGCGCTGCGCGCGCACGCGAGGCGAAGCCGCTCGCCGAGTAGTACCCGATTGGCAAGGCCGGTCAGCGGATCCGTGAGTGCCGCCGACTGGATGGCCTCTTCCACGCGCCGCCGATCGGTGATGTCGACGTTAGTACCGACCATGCGTAGCGCGCGCCGGCTGGCCGGGTCGCGCTCGGTGACGCGCCCTCGCGAAAGGATCCACTTCCATTCGCCGCTACGAGAACGAACCCGGTGTTCGACCGCGTACCTCGAGCGGACGCCTTTCATAACCTCAAGCGACGCACGCTTCGCCGCTTCGATGTCATCGGCATGCATGAGCGCTATCAATTGATCGACCGTCGTCACCGTTTCGCCCGCGGACCCGCCCAGCATCTCCGACCATGCGTCGCTCAGGAAAACGCGTCCCGTGCGCAAGTCGGTGTCCCAAAGCGCGACGCTCGAGCCGTCGAGTGCTGCTTCCAGCCGCTCGCGCTCGCGCCGCAGCTCGTCCCGAGCAGCCGCGAGCTCGGTGATGTTGGCCGCCGCACGCAGGAACCGCCTGCGGACCACCAAAACGACGAGCGCGAGTACTGCCAAGCCGGCGAACCAGGAAACGGCGTGGCCTGTGCTGGCGTAGAACTCCGGAAAGCGCTCGGCCTGGAGAAGGTTTGCGCTGTAGAACCAAGCGACGATGACGGCGCCGCCAGCGAGTCCGGCAATGTCGCCGAGCGCCACTCCCGCGAGCAGGCCGATGCCCGGCCAGCCAAGCGGGCTGAGGGGCCTCAGGTGGACGAATTGCAGCGCCTCGACCATCAGCACGCCGAGTAGCGCACAGCCGGCGCCGAGCGCCACGAGGCGCAGGGTTCGGGCCAGGTTCCCTCTCTTTAGCGCGAGCGCGGCGACCAGCCTCGCCTCCCCAATTTATCTCTTTTACCGACGCCCGAGATTGTAGACGTCCGCAAGTGTTCCGGGCTGACGTCCAGCATTCGCGCCGCTTATTAATTGCCGCGGCGTTCGCGCTCGTGAGGATTACGAATGCAATCCAGAGCGTAGCGCGAGCGTGCGCCGAGCATGCAAAACTCTCCGCATGACGACGCTTCGCACCATTGCGCTCCTGGGCGGCCTCTCGTCGTTCGCGTTCGCGCACGCGGCCGATCCCAACCTGGCCGTCGCGGGACGCGAAGCGACGCTCGAGCAGGCGATCAGCGCGCCGCATGCGCCCAGCTATCGGCTACTCATCCTGCGCCAGGAGCTGATGCGCGTGGGCGCTTCGCGCGCAGAGGAGGAAGTGCGCGAGCTCCTCGAGCGTGCGCGCCGTCACGGCGCGGTGGTGTTCGTGTGCGAAAAGGACCTGAAGGCCGAGCGGCTTCAGCCGGCCGATCTGCTGCCCGGCATCGTGACTGTCGATGCGTCCGACGTCTGGGTGAGCGGCGCCCCAAGCGCGGCGGACCGCAGGCTGCGCAGCCTCTGCTCGTGAATCGTTACCAGAGGGGCACGGGGCGCTCCGCGTAGCCGGCGCGCCAACCGTCGCTATAGCGCTGCTCGTCCGTCGCCGAACCGCAGCGCGCCGAGTATCGCGACAGTTGCGGCGTCGCGCCTAGGCGCCCGTCGCGCTGGCCGATCGCATACCCGTCGCCCGCGCAGTCGGCGCTCGAGAGTGCACAGCCGGAAAGCATGGCGATCAAATCAAGCTCGCTGTATGCGTAGGAGTCCTTTCTCGTCCTTGCCTGAAGATCTAGCTAACCCGCTTCGCTTGACAGGCACTACGGTGTCGAGTGGCCGGTGAACGGCTTCCGCCTCGCCGCGGATGCGCTCGAAGGTCTTGCGCACGTCGGTCGCGTGGCTCGGGACGTAGCGGAAAGACGGATCGAGGATGCTCTTCATGAGGGTGGGATAAAAGCGGCCTCGCCACATCAAGGAGCTACCTGTAAGGGGAGGAGGAGAGAGGCGGTAGGCTCCCTGAGCTGCCGTGGCTAGGCCGGTTAATCGGTTGCATCACGATTCTCTGTCAGTGCAGATGGCGAGCGAACGTGCGGCCGCCGATGAGCCGCTCGCTCTGCGGGTCCTGCGCGGCGAGCTCGATTACGACATCGATAATGATCGCCCGCACTTCCTCATAAAGCTCGGGACTCCAGGCATGTCCGGGAAAGCGATGCAATTCCACGTCGACCGCCGAGACATGCGGGTCAAGAGAAAAGCCAATAAGGAGCGGCAGGCCGTCGAAAAGCTGCTGCACGCGGCTGGCAATGAGCGCTTCGGCGCGCTCCCGCCGCGTTGCCTGCGCTTCGCGCGCAAGCTCCTCGGTGTTCATCGTTGCCTTGGCCATACGTCCTCCAGATGCTGTCCGAGCCAAGATAGGAGCGCACTGCTGCGTGATCGTGTCGGCGGGCGAGAGCGTTGTTACATCCGAAACGAAGCCCGCCACTGCCAGCACCGGCGGCTACGCGTCGAGCGACTTCGCTAGTAGACGGTTTCCACCGGAACGCCGAAGACGTAGCCCGCGCCGCGCTCGGTCTTGATGTAGCGCGGGTCGCCCGCGTCGCGCTCGATCTTGCGCCGCAGACGCAGGATCTGCACGTCGATCGAGCGGTTGTAGACCTCATCGTTGTGCAGGCGCGAGAGGTCGAGCAGCTGGTCACGCGAAAGAATGCGGTTCGGCGCGCCGAGCATGACGACGAGCAGGCTGAATTCGCCGTTGGTCAGCGGCACCGAGCGACCGTCGGGCGAGCTCAGCCGTCGCAGATTGAGGTTCAGCTCCCACCCGTCGAAGCGATAGGCGCGGATCCCCTCGGGCTTGCCCTGGCGCACTTCGGCGCGCCGCCGGCGCAGCACGGTGCGGATGCGCGCGAGTAGCTCGCGCGGGCTGAAGGGCTTGGTGATGTAGTCGTCCGCTCCGAGCTCGAGCCCCATGACGCGGTCGGCTTCCTCGGCGCGGCCGGTGAGCATGACGAGCGGAATTTCCGATTCGTCGCGCATGCGACGCGCGATCGCCATGCCGTCTTCGCCGCGCAGCCCAAGGTCGAGCACCAAGAGGTCGACCACCTGGTCGCCCAGTACTTCGCGCATTCCCTTGCCGTCGCTGACCGCGGTGACGCGCAATGCGTTCTTGCCGAGATAATCCGATACGAGATCGCGCACCGTCGGGTCGTCATCGACGACGAGCACGTGGGGAGGGGCGGCAGCGGCTGCTAAAGGGGCGGGGCGCATCATGGCCAGTTGCGATTGCATACGGCGCGCACTGTAAGCAAGCGTGAGTGGGCTCGGTTACGGGTGTAATGTGCCATCAGAACGCCTGTAAATTACCCGCAATTGCGGCGCATTGGAATCGGGTGATGTCAACAGCAAGCGCCAAGCCTGGCGCAGACGTACTGGTCGTCGACGACGACGAGATACTGCGCGACCTCGTCGCCGACTGGTTGCAGGCCGCGGGCTACGAAGTGCGCAAGGCCGGCGACTGCCGGGCGGCGGTGAACGCTATCGCCGAGCGCATGCCCGGCCTCATCGTCTCGGACATGTTCATGCCCGGCGCCTGCGGTGCGGCCGCGATTGCGGAGCTGAAGCGTCTCGCGCCCACCGCGCCGCTCATCGCCGTATCCGGCTACTTCAAATCCGGTAGCGGAGTGAGTCCCGATGAGGCCCTCTGCGCCGGCGCGGCGCGCGCCCTCGCGAAGCCGGTGCGCCGCGCGCAACTGCTCGTTGCCGTGAGCGAGCTGATCGGCCCGCCGAGCTGAGCTGATGCTGCGGGGGAGGCTGCGGTCGGCGCTCGAGCAGGTGTCGCTCGTGCGGTTGCTCATCGCGCTCGGCGTGCTGCTGGTCATCATCAACATCGGCTCAGCCGTCTGGGATGCGATGTCCGACCGCGAGCGCATCTTCGGCGACGTCCAACGCGACGTCTCGAATATCACGAGCCTGCTCGCCGAGCATACCGCCACCGGGCTCGAGGCGGTGGATCTCGTGCTGCGAGATGCGCAGAGCATGGGGTCCGCGGCGCGGCTCATCAAAGCGGCGCCGCGCCTGCGCGACGAGCTCACCCATCTTCCGCAGGTCGCGGCGATCCTCGTGTATGACGCGAAGGGTCGGGTCGTTGCGCGAACCAACCAGACGCCGCGGCTCGACGCGGTGCGCACTACCCGCTCGTTTTTCAGCGTGCACGCGGGTCGCGAGGACGTCGGCTTGTACGTAAGCGAGCCGTACCTTGGCGGCCCGGCCGACGGCTATTGGCGCTTCGTGCTGTCACGGCGCCTGCAGGGTCCGGACGGCGCGTTCGGCGGTGTGGTGGCCGCCGTGGTCGAGGTCGAAAGCTACGAGCGCTTCTATCGCAGCATCGACGTCGGCGAGGGCGGCTTCATCACGTTCTTCAGCGGCGACGGCACGGTCATCACGCGCGTTCCAGACCCGATGCAGGTGAAGGGCAAGAATTTCGGCACCCCGAGCGAGCTCCTCGAGCTCGCGCGCCGCGACGGCCGCTTCGACGGACGCGTCGTGAGCGTCGTCACCAGGGAGCCCACGATTGCCTCGGTGGCCGCGATCCGCGGCTTTCCGCTCTTCATCGCCAACGGCAAGACGGAGCACGCGGTCATGCAGGCGTGGCAGCAGGAGACGCGCTTCACGGCCGAGCGCACGCTTCTCACCTCGATTGCGATGCTCGCGCTCGTGGCGCTCGCCGCCTGGGGCCTTAATCGGCGGGAGCGCGCGGTGCAGACGAGCGAGAAGCGTTTTCGCGCCATGATCGAGCGGAGCAGCGACGCCGTGGTGCTCACCCAACCGCGCGGCGGCGGCATTGCCTATGTCAGCCCTGCCTTCGAGCGCATGACCGGCCATAGCGCGGCGGCGGTGCGCGGGACGCAGTTCTTCGAGCTTATCCATCCCGAGCAGCGCACGGCGCTGCTCGCCGTGCGCGACGAGCACCTGCGCGCGCCGGGCAAGACGACCACCGGCGAGCACCTGCTGCAGCATCGCGACGGCTCATGGCGCTGGATGGAGGTAACGGCGACCAACTTGCTGCACGAGCCGAGCGTCGGCGCGGTGGTCATCAACCTGCGCGACATCACCGAGAGGAAGCTTGCCGAAGCGGAGCGGGCGCGGCTCGAGAACCGCCTGCGCCAGTCGGCGAAGATGGAAGCCGTCGGACGCCTCGCCGGCGGCATCGCGCACGACTTCAACAACATTCTCGGCGGCATCCTCGGTTATGCCGAGATGCTGGTCGAGGCGACGCCGGAGAGCTCGTCCGAGCGCCGCTACGCGCAGAACGTGCTGACCGCGGCCGAGCGCGCGAGCTCGCTCGTCGACCAGATCCTCACCTACAGCCGCAGCCAGCGCGGCGAGCGCGTGCCGGTCGATCTCGGCGGCATCGTCGCCGAGACGCTCGACCTGGTGCAGGGATCGCTGCGCCCGGGAATCGAGCTCGAGAGCCGGCTACCGGCCAAGTCGCTTTACGTGATCGCCGACCCGACGCAGGTGCACCAGATCGTGATGAACCTGTGCACCAACGCGATTCACGCGATCGCCGAGCGCGGCAAGCTCTGCGTCAGCGTCGAGACGGTCGATGCGCCGCAGGAGCGCGCCTTTGCGCACACGACACTCACGCCCGGACGCTATGCGCTCCTGAAGGTCGAGGACACCGGCCGCGGTATGGACACGCAGACACTCGGGCGCCTGTTCGAGCCATTCTTCACCACCAAGGAGGTCGGCAAGGGCACGGGCCTCGGCCTCTCGCTCGTGTACGGCATCGTCACCGACTCGGGCGGCGCCATCGAAGTGACGAGCACGCCGGGTGCGGGAAGCTGCTTCGCAGTCTACCTGCCGCTCGTCGACGCGCCCGTCCTAGC
The DNA here is from genome assembly GCA_046263015.1 of Burkholderiales bacterium. Lineage (GTDB taxonomy): Bacteria > Pseudomonadota > Gammaproteobacteria > Burkholderiales > SG8-39 > SCGC-AG-212-J23. Next base: position 16,815 of record JBHELS010000083.1, read on the forward strand.
GATCGATGATCCGCGGGCGCCGCTCCTGCGCGGCCACGGCGAGCGGGTGCTGGTGGTCGATGACGAGGAGCCGCTCCTCGCGCTCACCTGCGAGAGCCTGAAACGCCTTGGCTACGAGCCGAGCGGCTTCGCCGACGCACGCGCCGCGCTTGCCGAATTCGAGCGCGGCCCAGGCGACTTCGATGTGGTGCTGACCGACGAGGTGATGCCCAATTTCACCGGGACGCAGCTCGCCACCAAGCTGCGCGGGCGGCGCGCCGAGCTGCCCGTGATCCTCATCAGCGGCTACATCGGCACCATGATCTCCGACCTCGCCGCAGCCGCCGGCGTGCGCGAAATCCTGAAAAAGCCGGTGCACGCACAGGAGCTCGCCTCGGCGCTCGCGCGCGCGCTCGGTCGCGCCTAGCAAATCCGGGTCAGAGCCCGAATTCGGACTATGTTGCGCGCGGCACTACGCGCGGCGGCGGCCGAGCCGAAGGCCAAATAGTTCTAGACGCCTACGCCTGCAACGCACCCGCGGCCGCTTGAAATGAATTCGCCGCGAGGCGCTCCTACCCTTAGGAGCATGAAATCCCGCTCGTTCCGACCGCGCTCGCCGCCACGGCATTGATACGAGGAGCTGCAAGCGAAAGCGTATAAAACGGCGCAGCGCGGCGCCACGCCTGGGCGGCCGATCGCGAGGCAAAACTGCGGCAACTGTTGCGTTCGCCATCGGTCCCATACATGAGCCGTAAATTTCGGGAGCCGACACTGTCATCCACGATGAACCTTCGCTGGCCGGTCTCCGAGCTCTCGGCAATGCGCCGCGCCGCGCTCGCACGCCATTTCCTTGCCCTCGAGAGCGAGGATCGGCGGCTTCGTTTCGGTGCGGCGCTCGGCGACACGGCGGTGCGCGCTTACGTGGCGCGCATCGATTTCGAGCGCGATGCCGCCTTCGGCGTCTTCGACGACGAGCTGCATCTCATCGGCGTCGCGCATGTCGCTCATGCGGGCGAGCCGGCGGAGCTCGGCATTTCGGTGCTGCCGGCTTATCGCAACCAGGGCGTCGGCGGTGCGCTGCTCGAGCGCGCCGCGCTGCGCGCCCGCAACTGGGGTCTGCGCGCACTGTATATGCACTGCCTGCGAGAGAACGAGACGATCATGCATCTCGCACGGAAACAGGGCATGCGCATTGTGACGGAGCAGGGCGAGGCGAACGCCTGGCTCGGGCTGCCGCCGGCCGATGCATCTAGCCACTTCGGTGAAGTGTTCGCACAGCGCGTAGCCCTTTTCGACTATGCGCTGAAGAGCCAGCTCGCCGGCGCGCGGCGTCTCATCGCTGCCGGGGCGCGCTCCGAGTAATCGGTCACGCGAAGCTTGAGCGCTGCTCAAGCGACGGTTGACTAATCATCGTTTGTCGCGCGCATCGCCTCGTCTTATGGTGATCGTGTGATGAACCGATGAGGAATAACAACATGACGTACCTTCGGGAAATCGAACTCGCCGCGCATCGCGCGCGCCAGCGCGAAATGGGGCGGCTCCTACGCCTTGCCGCCACGGCAATAGCCGAGTCCTGCAAGCGCCTCGCCTCGGGCCTTGGCCCGAAAAGGATCCACCGTGCTTAACACTGAATTCTGGCAACGTGCCGCGCTAGCGCTGCCGCCGGCCGCGCGGCGCCGGCATGGGCGGCACCTCGAGCGCGCCGAGCGCATCGAGCGGGTAGTGGCCGCGGTGGTCGACTTCTGGCGCCGCGTCGAGCGCGCGCTCGTGCAGCGAGTGCACGCCCGCTAAGAGGTCGCGGGCGCTGGACCCGCGGCTAAGATACGTGCGCGATGCCGCTCAGCGACGTCTCGCACGTGATCCAGCTCGCGATCGCGCCGGTCTTCCTCCTGACCGCGATCGGCACGGTCCTCAATGTCCTCGCGGGACGCCTTGGCCGGGCGGTCGACCGGCGGCGCGTGCTGACCGCTGCTATGGGGTCTGCGGCCCAGTCCGAGGCGCAGCTTGCGCGCGAGGAGCTTGCCTTCGTCGCGCGACGCGTAAAGATCATCTACGCCGCGATCGCGCTGTCCGTCACCTCGGCGCTGCTCATTTGCCTGCTGATCGCCATGGCGTTCGTCGACGCGCTTTCGAGCTTCGACCTCTCGCGCCTCGTGGCGGTGCTGTTCGTGCTGGCAATGCTCGGGCTGATCGGCAGCCTCGTGCTTTTCCTGCGCGAGATCTACCTCGGCGTGAATACCGTCGCCTGTCCGCTGCGCTGAACGGCGGGCCAGGGGTACGGATCGGCAAGAAGCCGCGCCCTCAGACGGGCTAGCAGGCGTCGAAAAATATGCGGCCTTCCCCGCCCGGAGAAGGGGAGGGAGGAGGAGAGCTCCGAAGCGACGTTGGAAGGCCGCATGGACAGAGGATGCAGGGTTTGCGCAGCGGCAATATTTCGCGCCGGATGAAACCCGTTACAGCCGTAATGCGGGCCGAGATGCGCGGCTCATCGCGGTGCGCGATCATCGCCTGATGCGCCCGCCGCCGCAGAAGCGCGATGCTCCCGCCCCGGCGCCGGCGCCGTCTCAGGCAGAGGAGCTTCTCGACCTCGCCATCGAGCTCACCTTCCCGGCGAGCGATCCGGTGTCGGTCGTCGACGCATTCAGCACCGCCAAGGAACGCGCGAGTAACACGGAGTAGTACAAGGAGGCACCCCGGAGCGCCTAGGCTTTGTGAGATCCGGCCCGCTCAGCGGGAGAGGTCGAGCGTGTAGTTGCAGCTCAACTAATCGACGGCGAGCGGCTCCTCTTCCATTAGCGCGACCTGCTCGCGCAGCTCGAGGATCCGGTCCTGCCAGTAGCGTTGCGTATTGAACCAAGGGAAGGCGACCGGAAACGCCGGGTCGTCCCAACGGCGCGCGATCCACGCGGAATAGTGAAGGAGGCGCAGCGTGCGCAGCGCCTCGAGGAGTTGCAGCTCGCGCCGGTCGAAATCGGCAAATTCCTCATACCCGGCAAGGACGTGATGCATCTGCACGCCCATCGCGGCCCGGTCGCCGGAGAGCAGCATCCACAGGTCTTGCATCGCGGGTCCCATGCGAGCGTCGTCGAGATCAACGAAATGCGGCCCGGCGTCCGTCCATAGGATATTGCCGATGTGGCAATCGCCATGCAGGCGGATCGAGCGCACCGCGCCGGCGCGCTCATAGCAATGCGCGACGCCAGCGAGCGCCTGTGCAGTTACGGCTTTCCACGCCTCGAGCAAATCGGCCGGGATAAAGCGGCTTGCGAGGAGAAAGGCGCGGGGTTCCTGTCCGAAAGTCTGCGGCGTTAGCGCGTCGCGCGCGCGGAATGCGCGCGTCGCGCCCACCGCATGGATGCGGCCGATGAAGCGGCCAATCCACTCGAGGGTACGGGGGTCTTCCAGCTCGGGTGTGCGGCCGCCGCGGCGCGGATAGATCGCAACCCGGAAAATGGGGTCCGTCCCGGTTTTTGCGCTGCTGATCGGCGCGACTACCGGAATCTCGCGCTCGGCGAGCTCGCGCGCAAACTCGTGCTCTTCGTCGATCTGCGCCTCGCTCCAGCGCTCCGGGCGATAGAACTTGGCGACCACCACGGCGCCGTCCTCGAGCCAGACCTGGTAAACCCGGTTCTCGTAACTATTGAGGCTGAGGAGCCGTCCGTCGGGGCGCAGGCCCGCCTCTCCGAGCGCGTCCAGCACCCGCTCGGGCGTGAGCTCGGAATACGGATGCGCGTGC
>JBHELS010000084.1:0-2724 GCA_046263015.1 Burkholderiales bacterium
GTCCGGCCGAGATCGAAAACTGTCTCCTCAAGCACCGGGCGGTGGCGAACGCTGCCGTGATCGGCAGGCCCGACGAGACGCGCGGCGCGATCGTCAAGGCGTTCATCGTGCTGCAGCCCGGCGAAGCGGCCTCCGAGCGGCTGATCGAGGACATCCAGGCGCATGTGCGCAGCCGCCTTGCGCCCTACGAATATCCGCGCGAGATCGAGTTCATCGACGCGCTGCCGATGACGACCACCGGCAAGGTGCAGAGGGAGGAGCTGCGCCGGCGCGAAGAAGCCAAGCTCGCGGCCAAGACGGGGTGAAACGCGTCCTGCTGGCCGGCGCGGGACACGCCCATGCCTGGGTGCTCGCGGCGCTCGCGCGCTCGCCCGTGCATGGCGCGCGCATCACGCTCGTCTCGCCGCATGCGCGCCAGATCTACTCGGCCATGCTGCCCGGCGTCATCGCGGGCCACTATCGACGATCGGAGGCGGAATTCGATGTGGCGGCGCTCGCGGCGCGCGCCGATGTGGAGTTCGTCTCGGGCGAGATCGCGCGCTTCGACGCCGAGCGACGCGTCGCCACGCTGAGCGATGGCCGCAGCTTCAGCTACGACATCGCCTCGCTCAACGCCGGCTCTCGTACCGACACGAGCGTCCCGGGGGCGGACGAGCTCGCGCTCGCGGTGAAGCCTTTCGAGCGGCTGCTCGAGCGCCTGAGGGTCATCTCGCGCGTCGCCGTCGCGGGCGGCGGCGCCGCGGGTGCGGAGCTCGCCATGGCACTTCGCCATCGCGGCGGCGCGGTCACGCTCTACTCGGAAGGCACGCCCTTCCCGCCGCCGCTCGCCGAGCGAATCGAGCGCGCCCTGCGCAGGCGAGGCGTCGACTTCCGGCCGGGCATGCGGATCGACGCGCTCGAGCCGGGACCCGTGGTGCTCGCCGGGCGCTCGCGCCAAGAGTTCGATCTCGTACTCTGGGCGGCGGGCGCCGCGCCTCTCCCCTGGCTCGAGAAATCCGGCCTCGCGCTCGACGAGGACGGCTTTGTCTGCGTTGATCCGGGGCTTCGCAGCATCTCGCATCCCGAGGTGTTCGCCGTTGGCGATTGCGCGGCGCTCGCCGAGGCGAAATCGGGCGTGCATGCGGTGCGCCACGGCCGCTTGCTCGAGCAGAACCTGCGCAACGTGCTCCTTGGCTGGCCGGTGCGTCCCTATGAACCGGAGGCGAAAGCGCTCCTCTTGCTCACCTGCGGCTCGCGCTACGCCATCGCTTCGCGCGGCGACTGGACGGCGGAAGGCCGCTCGCTCTGGTGGTGGAAGAACTGGATCGACCGGCGCTGGCTCGGCTTTCTCGCCGGCAAAAAAAATGCGCCGTCCGGACGTACGGCGCCACTTAGCGAGAAAAGGCGGTAGCCGGTTCGTTAGCGGGGGGACATGACTTATCATGGCCCCGAGGAGGAAGCACACAATGAAGAAGCTCATCGCGCTTGTTCTGGCGGCGACGGCGTTCGCCGCGTACGCCGCCTATCCTGAGCGGCCGATCAAGATGATCGTTCCCTGGGCCGCCGGCGGCGACACCGACAACATCTTCCGGCCGTTCGCGCCGCTCCTGCAAAAGCAGCTCGGGCAGCCGGTCGTGATCGCCAACGTCGGCGGCGCTTCCGGAACCAAGGGAGCGAAGGAGGCGAAGGACTCGCCGCCCGACGGCTACACCGTGTACGCCGTGCACGACTACATCCATTCGACGTACTGGGCCGGCGTCGCCGACGTGAACTACACCGACTTCGAGCCGATTTGCCTCATCTCGTCGACCGCCTCGGTGCTCACGGCGAGCCCCAAGACGCCGTGGAAGAACTGGCAGGAGTTCATCGCCGACGCGAAGAAGCGGCCGGGTCAGATCACGGTCGGCGCGACGCTCGCCTCGACCAGTCACTTCTTCCCGGCGCTCATCGAGCAGGCGACTGGCGTCAAGTTCAAGTACGTCTCGTACGAAGGACTCGCGCCGCGCATGAACGCGATCCTCGGCGGCCACGTCGATCTCACCGATTCGAACCTGACGCAGAAGGGCAAGGTGGACGCGGGCCAGCTCAAGTTCCTCGCCATCGCCACCGAGAAGCGCGATCCCGAGATGCCGAACGTGCCGACGCTGAAGGAGCTGGGCGTGAACGTGGTCTACGACGTGAACCGCGGCATCATGGTGCCGAAGGGCACGGCCGCCGACATCATCGCCAAGCTGGGCCAGGCGTGCGCCGCCGCCGCCAAGGAGCCGGAATTCGCGCATGCCATGAAGCTGCAGGGCACCGACGTGCGCTACATGCCGCGCGACGACTACGCGAAATGGCTCAAGCAGAACGATGATCTCAACCACAAGCTCGCCAAGGATCTCGGACTACTGAAGCGTTGAAGCTCTCGCGCGACGGCTGGGCGGGATTCGCCGTCGCGGTGGCGAGCCTCGTTCTATTTTTGTTCACGCTCGGTTTGAAGGCGAATCCGCTCGTCCCCATCGGGCCCGGCTTCTATCCGCGCCTGGTGCTCGGACTGACAATCGTGCTCGCCGCGGCTCTGGTGGCGGGCGATCTATTTTCGACGAAAAAGCCCGAGCCGCTGCCGCCGGCAAATTACGGCGCCGTGCTGCTGCACTTCGTGGTCTTCGGAGTCTATGTCGGCGCGCTGCCCGGACTTGGCTTTCGCCTCGCCACGCTCTTGTATCTGGCGGTAGCAAACGCGCTCATGGCGCCGCCCCGCGG
>JBHELS010000085.1:0-3423 GCA_046263015.1 Burkholderiales bacterium
CACCAAGCGGTGCTCTTCGCCTCCGACTTTCCGCACGAGACCAACATCGAGCGCGCAAAGCACGAGATCGAAGAGCTTCTCGAGCACGAGGAGCTCTCGGACGAAGCCAAGCAGGCGCTCTTCCACGACAACATCGTGCGCTTCTACGGCCCACGCTTCACGATGCACGCCGCCAAGGCGCCCGCGCTATGAGGCTGCGCGACAAAGTCGCGATCATCACGGGCGGGGGTCAGGGACTCGGGCGCGCTTACGCGCAGCGCTTCGCGCGCGAGGGCGCAAAGGTGGTGGTCGCGGAGCTGAACGCCGACAAGGGGCAGGCGGTCGCGCGCGAGGTGAACGGACAGTTCGTGCGCACCGACGTCGCGGATGAGGCGAGCTGCAACGCGCTCGCTGCCGCAGCGCTCGACAAGTTCGGCCGCATCGACATCCTCGTGAATAACGCGGCGATCTTTTCGACGCTGAAGATGCGCCCGTTCTGGGAGATCCCGGCGGCGGAGTGGGACGAGCTGATGGCGGTCAACGTGCGCGGCGTCTGGCTCGCCGCGAAAGCCGTGGTGCCGCAGATGCGAAAGCAGGCGAGCGGGCGCATCGTCAACATCTCGTCGGGCGTCGTTTGGATGGGACGCCCGAACTACCTGCATTACGTCGCGAGCAAAGGCGCGGTGCTGACCATGACGCGCGCCATGGCGAAGGAGCTGGGCGAATTCGGCGTCACCGTCAACGCGATCACGCCCGGGCCGGTCTACACAGAGGTGCCGCGCGCCACCGTAACGCCGCAGCAGCGCGAAGCGATGATTGCCGCTCAGTCAATCAAGCGTGCCGCGGGCACGCAGGATCTCGAGGGCGCGGTGGTGTTTCTCTGCTCGGATGACGCGGCGTTCATTACCGGCCAGACGATCAACGTCGACGGCGGGATGAACTTCCACTAGCGATTCGTCGCTCGGCCGCCCCCTACGCCGGCACGATGGTGCTATCGGCGGGCATGGCGGGGATGCGCTCCGGCGTGCGCGAGTGCTCGGCCGCATACTTGCGCCGCTTGAGCTCGTTCCAGCGCGCCAGCTCTTTCGTCGCGTCGCGCTCGAGTTTCTGCCAGGTCTCGGCGGTCTCGGTGCGCACCGTCATCTCAAGCCGATGGCCGTCCGGGTCCATGAAATAGATCGACGCGCACATGCCGTGATCCTTGGGCCCGAGAACCTGCACGCCGTGCGCTTCAAGCCTCGCCTTGCCCTCGGTGAGCGCCTTCATGTCGGGGACTTCGAAAGCGATGTGCTTCACCCACCAGGGCGTCGGATCCTGGCTGTCGTCGCCGCCGCCCGGCACATCGAAAAAGGCGAGATAGCTGCCGTCGCCAAGCTCGAAGAAGATGTGGATCGAGTCCGCCTCCTCACCGACCACCTTACGCGCGGGCGCGCCCGGCTCGTTCAGCGGCCAGGAGGGCTTGTGGTTCTCCGGCGGCATCAGGCCGGCGACATACTTGAGGCCGACGACCTTCGTGTAGAAATCGACCGTACGCTGCGCATCGCGGCAGCGGTAAGCAATGTGGTGCAGGCGCTGGAACATGGGGGGCTCCTCTAGGCTGCATGGTACCAAAGGCAATTCTGGTCCTGGCCCCGAATTCGGGAACGGCGCTTGCCTATCGCACAGCCATGAGACTGCTCTTGATTGGCGCGGCAATCGGCTTTCTGGCCTACGCGTTCCGGCAGCCGCTGCGCGGCGCGACGGTCGCGGACGATGTGCTGATTACGCGGGTGCGCATGAAGCTCGATCAGCTGCTCGAGCACGCGGGGTCGGTGAACATCGAAGTGCATGAGGGCGTAGTGCGGCTGACCGGCCCGGTGGGCGAGGCGGAGATGCGCCCGCTCATGCGCGCGGTCCGTGCGATGCCGGGCGTGCGCAAGCTCGACTGCCGCCTGACGCCGCACGCCGTCGCCGCCTGAGCGGCGCGAGGAAGCGCGCAGCGTAGAATCCGCGCCCCATGGGGGATGCCCGGGTGCGCGCGCTCGCCGCGCTCGCCGTCGTCGCGAGTTTTTTCTGGCTGCTCGGCGCGGCGCCGCTCTTCGACGTCGACGAAGGCGCGTTCAGCCAGGCGACGCTCGAGATGTTCGAGCGCGGCGACTTTCTCTCTACCTATCTCAACGGCGAGCCCCGCTATGACAAGCCGATCCTGGTTTATTGGCTGCAGGCCGCCGCGGTCGCGCTGATCGGCCCGAGCGAATGGGCGTTTCGCCTGCCGTCGGCGATTTGCGCGACGCTCTGGGCATGGCTTACGTACCTCTTCAGCCGCCGTTACTTCGATGAGGAGCGCGCGCTCCTCGCGGCCGTGGTGCTCGCCACGTCCCTTGGCGTCTTCATCATCGGCCGCGCGGCCACCGCGGATGCGCTCCTCAACCTGCTCATCGCGGCTTCCATGTTCGCCGCGTGGCTCCATCTCTCGACGGGCGAGCGGCGCTGGCTCTATGCGACGCACGCGGCCATAGGACTCGGCGTGCTGGCGAAGGGGCCGATCGCGATTCTCGTGCCCTTCGCCACCACTTTTTTCTACTGCGCCTCGCGCGGCGAGCTTCGTCGCTGGGCGCGCGCGGTGTTCGATTGGCGAGCGCTCCTCCTGCTACTCGCCATTGCGCTGCCGTGGTACGTGGTCATTCTCGCGAAGGAGGGGCGCGGCTTCGTCGAGGGGTTTTTCGTCAAGCACAACATCGGACGCTTCAGCGGCCCGGTGTCCGGACATGGCGGAAGTCTCCTCTACTACTTCCCGGTGCTGCTCTTCATCAGCCTGCCATTCACAGCGCTGCTCGTCCCGGTGGTTCGCAGCGCGCGCGCGATCTGGCGCGACGGCCTGCAACGCTATCTCCTTCTCTGGTTCGCGTTCGTCTTCGTGTTCTTTTCCCTCTCGGGAACGAAGCTTCCCCACTATGTGCTTTACGGCTACACCGGGCTCGTGATCCTCATGGCGGCCCGCTCGGGCGAGCTCCGGGCGCAAGCCGGGGCGCTCGCACCGGTGCTCCTTTTCTTTCTCGGCCTGCTCGGCCTTCCGTACGGGCTGCACTTTCTCGCCGAGCGCGTGAACGACGCGTATTACCGCGAAGCGCTCGGCGCGGCGGTTGGCCGGTTTGGTACCACGTACTTCATCTTCTGCGGCGTCCTCGCCGCCATCGCCGTGTATGCCATGCTCGAGCGCGTGACGCCGCTCACGCGCAAATTCATCGTCTTCGGTTTCGCGGCGGTCGTGACGCTCGCCACGCTCGTCGTGCCGATCGCCGGCTTCGCGCAGCAGGCGGCAATCAAGGAGGCGGCGCTCCTTTGCCGTGAGCGCCACCTGGACGTCGTGATGTGGCGGCTGAATGCGCCGAGCTTCAGTGTCTACCGCGGCGCGCCGACGCCGAGCCGCGATCCGAAGCCGGGCGAGGTGGTGGTTACGAAGGC
>JBHELS010000086.1:0-9471 GCA_046263015.1 Burkholderiales bacterium
CCATGCCAGGGCATGTCGAACGCCACGACGCGGAAATGGCGGCCGATTTCCTCGTCATTCAGCACGGCACGGTATTGACGCGCATCGGACCCCGCGGTGTGCAGGCAAATGAGCGGGATGCCGCTTCCCGCTTCTTCGTAATAGACGCGATGCTCGCGTCCCTCGAGCGCGATGTGCGCATAGCGGCCGGTGATCGGCTCGAGGCGCGCGGTCATTGCGGCGAGCGCGCTTTTTCCAGCGCCAGCTTGAGATAAAGTAGATAGGCCCAGAGCAGGCGCTGGTCGCCCTCGAAGGTCACATCACCGCGTCGCAGGAGGGCGAAAAGATCGTGCCAGCCGGGCGCGGGCGGCGAGCGGAAAAACTGCGACCAGCACGCCTCGCTCGCGCGAATCGCGAAGCGCCATGACCGCATGACGAACGGGCCGCGCTCCACGCTTTCGATGCGCCCGGCGCGCACCGTGATGACGTACTGCGTCTCGCCGATCCCGAGCATGAACGTCTCGTTCATCTCGCGACCCCAGCGCACCACGGCGGGATCCGCATTCACGAGTTCGGCAAGGCGCTCGATCATGAATTCCGTACTTGGTACGTAATAATTATTTCGTACTTGGTACGGAATTGCGGCGGTGGCCGAGGATGAGGACGAGCCCGCTCGCGGCGATGGCGGCCATGCCGACGAAGGAAAGGCCATCCGGGAGCTGCCGGAAGACGAGCCAGCCGAGCGCGAGCGCCGTGATGAGCTGCGCGTACATGAAGGGCGACAGCGTGGAGCTTGGCGCGTAGTCGTGCGCGCGGATGAGGAGGAAGTGTCCGAACGCGCCAAGGACGCCGATCAGCACGAAGAGCGCGCCGTGCCACGCCTCGCGCGGAAGCTCGAGCTCGCTCGCAAAGGCGATCGGCACAAGCGCGCTGCCGATGAGCGCCGGATAGAAGAGCGTCGTAAGCGGCGCGTCGCGTCCGGCGAGCTTGCTCGTCATCATCTGGTAGAGCGCCATCATGAACGCGCTCGCGAGCGGCAGCAGCGCCGCCGGCGTGAAAAGGCCACCGCCCGGGCGGACGATCAGGAGCACGCCGACGAAGCCGCCGGCAAGCGCGGCCCACGTGCGGCCCTCGACGCGCTCGCCGAGCACCGGCCCCGCGAACACGGCGATGATGATGGGCGTCATGAACGCGATCGCCGCCGCCTCGGCGAGCGGCATGAGGCTGAGCGCGCTCAGGAACACCAGGCTCGACGCGGCGAGGACCACGCCGCGGATGATTTGCAGCCGCAGGTTGGTGGTTCGCAGGAGCTCTCTGCCCATGCGCGGGCCGAGCACGAGTGCCATCAGCACCATGTGGACGACGTAACGCGCCCAGACGATCGCCGGCACCGGGTAGTGCTGCGCAAGGTATTTCGACGTGGTATCGAGGCACGTGAACGTGCTCACTGCGGCGATCATGAGCACGATGCCGCGGAGCGCGTGCGGATGGCGGAGGTTCAACGCCGTGGAAAATTCGGGGACGGAGCCCGATCTAGTTCGGGCTCCGTCCCCGAATTATGGAAGGATGTAGGCCGTTTTCACGGTCGTATAGAACTCGGCCGCGTAGCGCCCCTGCTCGCGCGGGCCGTAGCTCGAGCCTTTGCGGCCGCCGAAGGGCACGTGGTAGTCAACGCCCGCCGTCGGCAGATTCACCATCACCATGCCCGCCTGCGCGTGGCGCTTGAAGTGCGTCGCGTACTTGAGCGAGGTGGTGCAGATGCCGGAGGAAAGCCCCATCTCCGTGTCGTTCGCCCACGCGAGCGCTTCGTCGTAGTTCTTCGCGCGCAGCACGCTCACCACCGGGCCGAAGATCTCTTCGCGGTTGATGCGCATGCCGGGCGTCGTCTCGGTGAAGAGCGCCGGCATCATGTAGAAGCCGGGTTGGCCGTCGCCGTTCTGCTCCACACGATTGCCGCCATAGGCAAGCCGCCCGCCTTCTTTCAGCCCGATATCCAAGTACTGAAGGTTTTGCGCAAGCTGCCGCTCGTCGACGACCGGGCCGATGTCGGTGCCCTTCTTACGCGCATCGTCGACCTTCAGCGCCTTAATCTTCTCGATCACCGCCTGCACGAAGCGGTCGTGGATGCCTTCGGTGGCGATGACCTTCGACGAAGCGGTACAGCGCTGGCCGGTCGAGAAAAAGCCGCCCTGCACCGCACAGTTCGCGGCAATCTCGAGATTGGCGTCGTCGAGGACGACGAGCGGATTCTTGCCGCCCATCTCGAGCTGGAATTTCTTCATCCCGGCGATCGCGCCTTGCGCCACTTTTCGTCCGACAGCCTGCGAGCCGGTGAAGCTCACGCCCACGATGCGCGGATCGTTGAGGAGCGTGTCGCCGATCTCGGCGCTCTTGCCCATCACCAGGTTGAAGACGCCGGCCGGGAGGCCAGAGCGGCTGATGATCTCGCTCAGCGCCCAGGCGCTTCCCGGCACGAGCTCGGCCGGCTTGAAGACCACCGTGTTGCCGTAGCAGAGCGCAGGCGCGATCTTCCACGCGGGAATGGCGATCGGGAAGTTCCAGGGCGTGATGATCGAGACGACGCCGAGCGGCTCGCGCGTGATCTCGACCCCGACGCCGGGGCGCACCGATTGGACGATATCGCCCGGAATGCGCAGCGCTTCGCCGGCGAAAAACTTGAAGATGTAGGCGGCGCGCACCACTTCGCCGGTCGCCTCGGCAAGCGTCTTTCCTTCCTCGCGCGCGAGGAGATCGCCGAGCTCGGCTTTGCGGCTCAGGATTTCGGCTCCGATGGCATCGAGCGCATCGAAGCGGCTCTGCGGCGTGCTCGTCGACCAAGCGGGAAAAGCGGCTTGCGCCGCGGTGATCGCGTCAGCCGCTTGCGTCTTCGTCGCCCGCGCGTAGCGGCCGATGACATCGCGCGTGTCCGACGGGTTGGTGTTCGCGTAGTCACCCGCGCCCTCGGTCCAGGCGCCGTTGATGAAATTTCCGTAAACCTTCGCTCTGTCCATAGTCTCCTCGGAGGGGAGCGATCATACGGCCGAGGAACCGCCTTTGCGGGCAGACTGTCCCATGCGCATGCGAGTCGCTTTCATCGCTTTGGCGCTTCTTGGCGCGCAAGCCTTCGCCGGTGAGCCGGTGGTCACCCCGGTTCCGAGCGCGCAAATGCGGCCCGGCTATGGCGTCGTCGAGAGCGTGACCGCGGTGCGCGTCGCGCCGGAGCGCTCGCGCGACAGTTCGGACCGCTCGGCGGCGGCCGGGGGCACCGCACCCGCCACCGCCGCAAAGCCGATGTACCGCGTCGCGGTACGCTTGCCGGACGGCAGTCTCCAGTACCGCGACATCGAAAAGCCGGAATTCCGCGTCGGCGACGACGTCCTCCTCACCAACGCTGGCGACATCGTTCCCGACTAGGTATCGTTTCGACCGCCAATGACGGCGGGGAGGAACGATGGCATGGCAAGGCAAATGGGCAGCGCTCGCGGGCGCGCTCGCGACTAGCTCAGCGATGGGCGCGACTTTCGTCTACGTATCCAACGCCGAGGACGGCGATATCGGCATGTACACGCTCGCCGCTGATGGCTCACTCAAGCCGGGGGAGCGTTTTCAAGCGGGCAAGCCGGTCATGCCGATGACGGTGAGTGCGGACAAGCGTTTCCTAATTGCCGCGGTACGCGCCAAGCCGTTCTCCGCACTGAGCTACAGCATCGATCGCGCGAGCGGCGCGCTGAAGCAGGTTGCGAGCGGCCCGCTCGCCGAGAGCTTTCCGTACATCTACCTTGAACGCAGCGGCCGCTATCTTCTCGGCGCGTCCTATGGCGCGAATCTGGTGAGCGTCAATCGCGTCGTCGACGGCCGTGTCGACGAGCCGTTACAGGTGGTTCACACGGCGCGCAACGCGCATGCCATCCGCACCGACAACACGAACCGGTTCGCCTTCGTGCCGCATCTCGGCACCGATCAGGTATTCCAGTTTCTCTTCGATGAGAAGACCGGACGTCTCAGCGCCAACACGCCGCCGCTCGTACAACTGAAGACCGGGAGCGGCCCGCGCCACCTCGTGTTCTCGGCGGACAACCGGTTCGTCTATCTGCTGAATGAGCTCACCGCGGTCGTAACCACGCTCGCCCTCGATGCGAAGACCGGACTCCTCACGGAAGTGTCCTCCACCTCATCCCTCGCGCCGGATAGCAAGCTGCAGCCCGGCGCGCCGCGGCTGCCGAGTGATCCGCCGCGCGATCGCTCGAACGACATCTGGGCGTCCGATCTCCATCTCACGCCCGATGGGCGCTTTCTTTACGCCGCGGAGCGCACGAGCAACACCCTCAACACGCTCGCCGTCGATGGCGCGAGCGGCAAGCTCACGTACATCGCAAGCACGCCGACCGAGGCGCAGCCGCGCGGCTTCGCCATCGATCCGAGCGGCCGCGCGCTCGTGGCGAGCGGCGAGAAAAGCGACACCGTATCTTCGTACGCGATCGACCCGAAAAGCGGCGCGCTCCGCCTCATCGGCAAGTACCCGACCGGCAAAGGCGCGAACTGGGTCGAGATCGTCGCCTTCGACTAGCGGAAGCCCTCTTTCGCCCGCGCGAGCGTGGCATGGACGATGAGAGTCGCCGCGCCGAGGAGGGCGAGGACGCCAAGGCCGCCGCGTTTGAAGGCGGAGAAGACAAGGAGGCCGGTCCCGGCAAGCGCCTCCATTTGTGCGGGTTTCATGGGCTGCCGCGATGCAAGCTTTGCGCCGTGCGACTAAGCTACGCGGACTAAGAACAACCGAAGGAGAAGCGCATGTCGAGCATCCCCGCCCCGCGTGGCGCCGCTCTCGTTCCATGGGCGGCGCGGCTCTACCGGCCCCTTGAGCCCTTTGCCTATACGCTGATCCGCGCCGCCACCGGCGCCATCTTCATTCCGCATGGCGTGCAGAAGCTTTTCCTCGGCGGCGCGATGAGCGCGACGGCGATGGGTCTCGGCGTACTCGAGCTCGTGGGCGGGCCGCTCATCGCGTTTGGCGTGCTGGTGCGTCCGCTGGCGCTTCTCCTCATCATCGATGTGCTGATGGTCATTGCCGCGAACATCGGCAAAGGATGGCTCTGGACGCGCGGTGGCGTGCAGTACCACAGCTTTCTCCTCGGCATGTGTCTCGCCCTTCTGATCGGCGGCAGCGGCCGCCACGTGATCGCGCATTGGCCGGGGTCGCGGTTCGAGGAAGCGTGGAAATCGCTGAACCGCGTGCTCGTGCCGATCGCTTATGCCTTGGCCCGCGTTTGGTTCGCGCTTCTCATCCTGCCGTCCGGGTACGAGAAGGTGTTCGCCAACGGCGCGGCGCGCATCGCCGCCGGCAACATTCTTAAGACGGGCTTTTATCCGCCCATGTTCTGGGCGTGGGTGGTGGCGGTTCTTGAGTCGGTCGGCATGATCCTCCTCGCCCTCGGCCTGGGAACGCGGCTTGTCGCGTTTCTTATGGCGATCGAGCTCGGGGTGATCGTCGTCGCTATCCAGGCACCGAACGGCTACTACTGGACTTCCCGCGGCGCGGAATTCGCGCTCGTGCTCTTCGTCGTCTGCCTCGCCTTCGTCATCGGCGGCGGCGGACGCTACTCGCTCGATCGCAAGCTCGGACGGGAGTTCTAGGCGCGACGATTGCTTCGGCTTCTCCGCTCTTAACCGTCGGAGGAAGCTATGAAGCGCTTTGCAATCCCGTTGACCGTCCTCGCCGCGGCGACGCTCGTCGCCTGCAGCTCCACCCGCTCGCCTGCGCCGACCACCATCTCGGCCGCGGCGCCGATTGCGCCGCAACAGATCACCTACCGGCCCGGAACGGGCGTGATCCAGAACGTGACGCCGGCGCCTGCCATGGGTAGCGCCATCGCCGGCGGCTCCGCCACCACCAACCGGCCGCAACCGCCTGTCGGCACGGAAGGCAACCGCGCCGCGAGCGGCGGCATGAACCGCCTCGCCATCAAGATGGACGCGGGCGGCCAAGTCCAGTACGTGGACACGGACGCCTCGGAGTTCCAACGTGGTATGCGGGTCGAGCTCACGCCCGACCACATGATCCGCAGGCTCTAGCCTTACTTCCGTAATGGGGTCGGGCCATAAGAAATTACGGCCCTGACCCCGAACTCGCTCAAGGCGAGTGCTGAGGAAAGAATTCGGGGACGGAGCCCGAATCGATCGCGCTTGCGCGTTCCAAGTGCCTCATTCCGCCTTCACACCGCGCGTCTTCACGACATCGATCCAGCGCGTGTACTCGCGCGTGATCAGCGCGTTCAGCTCCTGCGGCTTGCTGCCAATGGCGATCGCACCTTGCGCGAGCAGGTTCTCCTTCATGTCCGGCGCGGTGACGATGGCCGCGACATCGCGCTGGACGCGATCGACTAGCGCCGCCGGCATGCCCGCCGGCCCGAGCAGGGCGTACCAGAACTCGATCTCGTAGCCGGGAAGACCGGCTTCCGCCGCCGTCGGCACATCGGGCAGCGTGGCAAAGCGGCTTTGGCCCGCGACCGCGAGCGCCGCGAGGCGGCCGCTCTTCAGGTGTGCGGCGGCGGAGAGCGGCGTCGCGTAAGTGAGCTGGATATCGCCGGCGAGGATCGCGGTCATCGCCGGCGCGATGCCCTTATACGGCACGTGCACCATCTCGCTTGCCGTCAACTGCTGCATCAGCTCGCCGGCGAGATGCACCGGCGTGCCGACGCCCGAGGAGCCGTATTTGATGGCGCCGGGGTGCGCCTTCGCGTAGGCGATGAGCTCCGACAGGGTCTTCGCCGCGGCCGGATGCGCCAGGATCACCGCGGGACCTGAGGCGACGAGCGAGATGGCGCTGAAGTCCTTGGTGATATCGAAGGGCAGCTTCGAGAGGGCGGCGTTGCTCGCGTGCGACGAGAAGGCATGGAGGAGCGTGTAACCATCGGGCGCGCTTTTCGCCACCATCTCGGCGGCGATATTGCCGGAGGCGCCGAGGCGGTTCTCGACCACCACCGGCTGACTCCAGCGCTCGGTCAGCCTTTGCGAAAGGAGCCGCGCCACAATGTCGGTGCCGCCGCCAGGGGCGAAACCGACCACCATGCGCACCGTCCGGGCCGGGTATTGCGCCCAGCATTGAGACGCGGTCAAAACAACGAGCGCCACGAGCAAGCGCATTGCCGTATCGTAGCCGCACATCCTCGCGAGGAGGGAGCCATGGCTCATACCGGCGGCTGCCTGTGCGGCGCCATCCGCTACAGCATCACCGCGCCGATCACGGAGCTGCGCGCGTGTCATTGCATGCATTGCCAGCGCGCTTCCGGCTCGCACGGCACCGTGGCCGCCTTCGTGCCGCGCGACGGCTTCAAGCTGACGAGCGGCACGCCGAAGCGATTCGCAAGCAAAGCCGACAGCGGCCGCACGCTCTATCGCTACTTCTGCGGCGATTGCGGCTCACCGATCTACAGTCACCGCGAGACGACGCCCGAGCTCCTGGGCGTGCGCGCGGGAACGCTCGACGATTCATCCGGGCTGAAGATAACGACGCACATTTGGACGAAGACTGCGCGAGCGTGGTCGCACATCGACCCGGCGGCGAAGCGGGTCGAGGGACAACCGTCATGAGCGAGCGCATGGTCGATCCGCACGACGTTGTGATGACGGGCGAGAATTCGTTCATCCGTCTCTCGAGCGACGGCGGCAAAACCATCAGCGATCGCGTGAGCCACTGGCGCGTGCTGTGGTCGCCGGCGGGACAGGGCCATGCGCTTTTCATCGAATCGCCGCTCTCCGGCAAGGGACCCGCGATCTACGCTGACAACTTCGGCGTCGCGCGCTACCTACAGCGCCACATCGAGACCCTCCTGCACGCGCCGTTTGCGGACGAGTCGCTGCCGATCCTCGATGCCGAGTTCTCGCGCAGCGGCAACTCGCTTTCGACCGTGGAAGAGCGGATCACGACGAGCGACGACGAGATTGTGCTCACCTGGTGGGACCTGATGAAACCCTTCATCCTGACCATGCCGCCGGGGGCGATGAACCGGCCGCTCGGCGTGTACAGCACGTTCATCCCCGCTCGCGGCGCGCAGCTTTCCGTGAACGGCGAAGCGTCGCGAGCCCAGGTGTTCGCCCAGGAGCGCTTCGGCAAACCGTCGTCGAGCTGCTGCCTCGCGTGGTCGGAAAGCTGGACGCGGCCCCAGGGATGAAGGGCGCAGGCCGCGCAGGCACGCAGGATGCTCCTCCTTCGACGGACACTTTCGTCCGTGAAAGGAACGAACGCATGAACAAGGATCAGGCCAAAGGCCACATGAAGGACATTGCGGGCAAGGCGCGCGCAAAGATCGGCTCCATGACCGGCAACCGTAGCGAGCAGGCAAAGGGCCTCGGCAACCAGGCCGAAGGCAAGCTCCAGAAAGGCGTGGGCGACCTGAAGAACGCGGCGCGCAACAAGAATCGCTGAATTCGGGGTCAGGCACCGAATTCCGCGACAATTCGGTGCCTGACACCGAACCGGGAGGAATGCATGGCCAAGGCTTACATCGTCGTCACGTATCGCAAGATCACCGACCAGGAGAAGTGGGGCGCGTACGCCAAGCTCGCCGCGCCGGCCATCCAGAAGGCGGGCGGCAAATTCATCGCGCGTGGCATGCCCGCGAAGGTTTACGAAAAGGGTATGAACGAGCGCGTCGTGCTGGTCGAGTTCCCATCCGTCCAGCAGGCGCTCGCCGCCCACGACTCGGCGGAATACAAGGAAGCCCTGCGCGCGCTCGGCGATGGGGCCGAGCGCGATTTCCGCATCGTCGAGGGCGTCGCCTGAGCTAGGCGGCCGCGGCGGCGAAGCCCGAGCGCTCGCGCGGCGGCTGCTCGTCCATCAGCCACTGCAGCGCGAAGGCGGTGAGGCCGATCGCGATCAGCGCGCCCCAGGCAACGTTGTAGCTGCCCGTGCGGTCGTAGACGAGGCCGCCCATCCACGCGCCGAAGAACGAGCCGACCTGGTGGCTGAGGAAGACGATGCCGTAGAGCGTGTTGAAGTGCACCAGCCCGAACACGCGGCCGATGATGCCGGTGACGAGCGGCGCGACGCCGAGCCAGAGGAAGCCCATCGCCGCCGCAAACACAAGCGTCGAGGTGGCGGTGACCGGCACGAGCAGGAAGAGCACGATAAAGAGCGTGCGCAGCAGGTAAATCAACGCAAGCAGGTGCTTCTGGCTGTAGCGCGCACCCAGTAGACCGAAGACGTACGTGCCGATCGTGTTGAAGAGACCGATGAGCGCGAGCGCGCTCGCGCTCACCCCGGGCGCGACGCCGCAGAGCTGCAGGTAGGCGGGCAGGTGCGTGGTGATGAAGACCAGCTGAAAGCCGCAGGCAAAGAACGCGAGCGTCATGAACAGATAGCCGCGGTGCGCGATCGCTTCGCGCAGCGCGTCGCCGAGCTTCTGGTTGGCGCGCGCCGCCGGCACGGCGATGCGGGCCGGCTCGCGGATCGCGAGCGAAAAGAGCGCCATTGAAGCCGCGACCGCCGCGAATGCC
>JBHELS010000087.1:0-7014 GCA_046263015.1 Burkholderiales bacterium
ATGGCATCTTCCGGGCAGGTATTGGCGCACAGCCCGCATTGCACGCAGTTCGCTTCGATGAACCGCAGGCGCGGCGCCTCGGGCGAATCGAGGAGCGCCGCCTCCGGGCAGGCGCCGATGCACGCCTTACAGAGCGTGCAGCGGTCCTTGTTCACCGTGATCGCGCCGTAGGGCGCTCCGACCGGGAGCGCAATCTCCGTCTTGGGCGTCGGCGCGTGGCGGGCGAGGTGATCGATGGCGAAGTCGAGCGTCGTGCGCTTCTCGACCGAGAGGTTGAAGCTTGCCGGTGTCGCGACGCTCTGCGCCGGCGCGAGCGCCGCCACGGCATCGAGCGTACGCAAGAGGCCGAGATGCGCGCCGCCATAGCCGAGCGCGGTGAGGATCGTCTGCGCGTAGCCGAGCTGCCGCTCGAGGGCGGCGACATACGCGTCGGCGACCTTCTCGGTGATGAGAATTCGCACCTGGCTTGCGCCGTAGGCGATCGCCCCGAGCACGAGGTCCATGCCGAGCGAGGCGACATGGAAGCACTCGAACGGAATCACGCGCGCCGGCAGCCCATGGCGCCGGCCATGCGAGAGCACCGCCGCGCGGCCGAGATCGGCGTCATGAAAGAGCATGCAGGCATCCTTGCCGCCCGCATCTCGATAGGTGCCGAGGAGCGTCTTCAGCCGCGCGCCCAATTCCGCGACCGTAGGATAGGCATAGGTCATCGCGCCCGACGGGCATACCGTGGCGCAGCCGCCGCAGCCCGCGCAAAGATGCGGCTCGACCTTCACATAGTCGCCGTTGGGCCGGATGGCGCCGCTCGAGCAGACATCGATGCAGCGGTTGCAGCCTTCCTTCGCCGAGCGGCTGTGGGCGCAGATTTTCTCGCGGTAGCGGAAAAAGCGCGGCTTCTCGAACTCGCCGACGAGCGTCGCCACCTCGCGCGCGGCGAGCGCCTGCTCGAGCGGATCATCGCCCGGCGCGAAATAGCCTTGGGGGAGCTGCGCCAGGCGCACGAGCGGCTCGCGCGAGAGATCGAGCACGAGATCGAAGCGTTCGCTCCGCCCGGCATCGGCACGGGAAAAGTCGATGGCGCCGATCGCCCCGCATGCCGCCACGCATTCGCGATGCGCCTTGCAGCGGTCCATGTCGACCTGGTAGTCATAGCCGATCGCGTTCTCCGGGCAGGCGCGCACGCAAGCGTTGCAGCGCGTGCAGCGCTCGAGATCGATCGGATTTTCCTGCTGCCATTCGACCTCGAAGGCGCCGAGCCAGCCGGCAAGCTTCATCACGCGTCCCGACCAGACCGGATAGCGGCGCTCGAGCGGCAACTCACCGCCTTTCCCGGTAACCAGCACGCTCACCTGCAACTGCGCGTCGAGGCGTTCCGCCCAGTCGAGCGCCGCCTCGGCCGGCCCAATGATGAGCAAATCACCGCCCGACTTGAATTCGACCGCCGGCGCGGGCTCCGGGTCCGGGAGCGCCGCCATGGCGAGGAGCGCGGCGATCTTAGGGGTGGCGTCCGCGCGTGCGTCGTTCTTCGCCTGCCAGCCCGCGTGCTCCCGGAGGTTGACGAACTTGACGTTTGCCTTGGCGTTCGCTTCTTCGGCGAGCTCGGCGAAGAGCGCGGCTTCCTGCGTGCAGGCGACGATCACGTCCTCGCCGCCGCCGAGCGCCGCCTGGAATGCCGCGGCGTCCTGACGGCAAAGCTGCTCGTGCACGACGAGCGGCGAGGCGCTCTTCAGCGTGGCGGCGAGTGCCTTCGCATCCACTGCCACAGTACGGTTACAGCTGCAGACCTTAAGCGTCTTGCCTTCGAGATTCATCCTGCTTCTCTTCCCCCGTTTCGTCCGCCGGCTGCGAATCATCCTTGCTTGCCTGCGGCTCGGTGGCCGGCTTCTTTTCCGGCTCTGTGAATAAAACAGTGCGCGCCTGGTTGAGCGTCGCGAGGAGCTCCGGCGACAGCGCCTCGCCGCCGGTCCAGTCGCCGGAGAACGGCTCGAACGGATCGGGCACGTTGAAATGCGGATCGCTGAAAAGCTTCTTCAGCGCCAAGCGACGCAGCTCATCGCCGACCTTGGGATGCATGAAGGGCGCGAAATCCGACTCGGGCGTCAG
Source organism: Burkholderiales bacterium (assembly GCA_046263015.1). Taxonomy (GTDB): domain Bacteria; phylum Pseudomonadota; class Gammaproteobacteria; order Burkholderiales; family SG8-39; genus SCGC-AG-212-J23. Next base: position 2,104 of record JBHELS010000087.1, read on the forward strand.
GCTCTCTACCGGCGGCACCGTCGGCGCGGCGGCCGCGGCGTCGTTCTGTGCCGGCGCGTCCTTTTGCGGTGCCTCACGCTTCAAGCGCGACCAGCGCGCGAGGAACGGTTCTTTATCTTCTGTCACTCGACACGGTCCTTCGGGTGAACGAAAGAGCGCGGCTTGATGCGCTTCTTCGGCTCCGGACGGTAATTCTTTTCCACGTAGTCGCCGACCCACGCGTAGATCTCCGGCGGCATCGCGACGCCGTCGACCGCATGGCCACCGTCGAGCCAGCGGCCCGCCTCTTCGCTGCTCACGGTCACCTCGAGCGGCAGGGCGTCGTCGCCTTCCATGCGCCAGAGCACGAAGACGCGCGGCTCGATGCCGACGACGTTCAGGTAATAACCCTCGGCCTCATCGCGATGCAGCTCGAGCTTGAATCCGGGATGCAGCCACTGCGCCAGGCCGTCGTGATCGACGAGGAGCTTGCGCTCCGCGCCGCCATAACCCGGTACGACGCCGTGCGGCTCCCACACCACATCGGCCCAACGGCTGCGTGCGCGGCGCCGCTGCATCACGACCGCGAGTTCGTAGCTCGGTTTTTCCAAGGATCGCACTATACCGCGTCTGCTATGATTTCCCCTAGAGAAACAACGCGATGAAGAAGGTCATTCCCATTTTTTCCGAGCCCGCCGCGTCGCCCGCGGCCGCGGTTCATTTTGCGGGCGGCGAGCTCCTCGATACGCGTGGGCGCTCGATGCACGACCTTCGCATCTCGGTCACCGATCGCTGCAACTTCCGTTGCGTCTACTGCATGCCGCGCGAAGTGTTCGACACCCAGTACCGTTTTTTGCCGCACAGCGCGATCCTGTCTTTCGAGGAGATCACGCGCCTTGCGCGCATCTTCGTCGACCTCGGCGTGCGCAAGATCCGCCTCACCGGCGGCGAGCCGCTCGTGCGGCGTGACCTGCCGCGGCTCGTCGCGATGCTGGCGCCGCTCGGCGCCGAGCTGACGCTGACCACCAACGGTTCGCTTCTCACCAAACAGGCGCGCGCCCTTAAGGCGGCCGGGCTTGAGCGCGTCACGGTGAGCCTCGATTCGCTCGACGACGCAACGTTCCGCGCGATGAACGACGCCGACTTCCCGGTGGCGCGCGTCCTGCAAGCGATCGATGTCGCCGCCGCCGAAGGCTTGACGCCGGTCAAGATCAACATGGTGGTGAAGCGTGGCGTGAACGACCGCGATGTCGTGCGCATGGCCGAGCGCTGGCGCGGCAGCGGGCAGATCGTGCGCTTCATCGAATACATGGACGTCGGCTCCTCGAACGGCTGGCGCATGGACGATGTCATCCCATCGAGCGAAGTCGTGCGCCGCATCTCGGCCCGCTGGCCGCTCGTGCCAGCGGACGCCCATTACCAGGGCGAAGTGGCCGAGCGCTGGCGCTACGTCGACGGCGCGGGCGAGATCGGCGTCATTTCGTCGGTGACGCAGGCGTTCTGCGCCACTTGCACACGCATGCGCCTCTCCACCGAAGGCTCGCTCTATACCTGCCTCTTCGCGCAGTCGGGCCACGACCTGAAATCGCTTCTGCGTGCGGGCGCGAGCGACGAGGAAATCCGGAACGAGATCGCCGCCCTCTGGCAGCGCCGCGCCGATCGCTACTCGGAGATCCGCACCGCCGAAACGACGAAGGAGCGCAAGGTGGAGATGTCCTACATTGGCGGATAACTACCGTCCCCACCTTACGAACGCGGCCAGGCCGGCGACGTTCGAGGTCGAGGCGTACAACGAGCGCGGCGAGATGGTCCCGACCTCGATCGCGGGCGAGCATCCCCTCACCCTCTACGTCGACAAGCGCGAGATCGTGACGATCATGACGCTCGGGCACGCGCCCGAGGCGCTCGTCATCGGCTACCTGCGCAACCAGCGCCTCGTGAAATCGCTCGGGGAAATCCGCGCCGTGCAGGTCGACTGGCAAACCGAATCGGCCGCCGTGACGACCACCAGCGGGCGCGAGCTCGAGCTCGGCAAGCGCACCGTCACTTCGGGCTGCGGCCAGGGCACGGTGTTCGGCGACCTGATGGAAGAGATCGACCAGGTGAAGCTCCGCGACGATGTCTCGCTCGCCGACGAGAGCCTGTTCGTGCTCCTCGACAAGGTGCGCCGCCACGAGACGATCTATAAGCAGGCGGGCGCCGTGCACGGCTGCGCGCTCGCCGATACCAGCGGAGAAATCCTGATGTTCGTCGAGGACGTCGGGCGCCACAACGCGGTTGATGCGATCGCCGGCACCATGTGGCTGGACGCGATCGACGGCACGGACAAGGTGTTCTACACCACCGGGCGCCTCACCTCCGAGATGGTGATCAAGTGCGCGCAGATGCGCATCCCGATCCTCGTCTCGCGCTCGGGGTTGACGCACATGGGCTACGCCATTGCCAAGAAAGTCGGACTGACCATGCTCGGCCGCGCGAGCGGCAAGCACTACCTCGCCTTCACCGGCAAGGAACGCCTCATCCGCACCGCGACGCAGCCGACGGCGCTCGCTTAATTCGGGGTCAGGGCCGTAATTTTTGGCCCTTGCTTCGACGCACCGTTGAGTGAAGGGCACGCCAGGATTTTTGAGCCGCGAATAATTGCGGCCCTGACCCCGAATTCAGGCGCTCGCCTGAGCGGCGGCCATGCGCTGGCGCGAGGGGAAGAAGAGACCGGCGGTGAAGACGGCGCAGGCGAGGAGCGCGAGCACCATGAAGACGTTACGGAAGCCGCCCTCGGTGCGATGCAGGACCGCGATCAGCGGCACGCCGACGGCGGCGACGCCGAGCGAGATGACGTAGCGCACCGAGAGCACGCGCGCGCGGTACTCGTCGGCGACGTACTTGCCGACGATGCCGTCGTTGAGTGGTATCTGGCCGAAGATCGCCATCATCATGAGGAGCGCGACCACGAGCATCGGCCAGCCGTCGAGCCTTGCCGCCGCAAAAAGCAGCGGCACCTGCACCAGGCCGACGCCGATCATCAGCGGCTTCATGTCGTAGCGGCTCATCAGCGTGCCCATCAGCACCTGCGCGAATGCCGCGATCGAGTATACGAAGGCCACGAGGGCGCCGATGCCGACGTTGGTTTCGGTGAGCGTGCGCAGGCGCTCGTCGAATACCTTGGGCATCGCCACTGTCGTCGCGTTGAAGATGACGCCACCGAACGCCGTGGCGATGAGCAGGATGGCGAAGATCTGTCCCATGGTGCGCGTGTCGAGGTGCAGGCCGATGGTCTTCGACTTTTTGGGCACCGGTCCGGGATCCGGCACGAGAAGCATGAACGCGACGCCCGCCGCCATGGAAAGGACGCCGGGCACGAAGAAGGCCGCGCGCCAGCCCCAAAGATCCATGAGCGCGCCCGAAATGACGGCGGCGAACGCGAGGCCGAGATTCCCCCACAGCCCATTCCAGCCGAGCGCCATGCCGAGGTTCTTCGGCGCAGCGACCAGCATGGCGATGCCGACGGGGTGATAGATCGCCGCGAACATACCGGTGACCGTGAGGCCGAGGCCGATCTGCCACGGCGAGTTGGCGAAACCGGTCGCGAAAAGCGAAACGCCGATGCCGAAGAAGAACACCGCCATCATGCGGTAGCGGCTCCAATGGTCGGCGAGCCAGCCCGCGGGCACGGCAAAGGCGCCGAAGGCGATAAAGCCGCCGAGGGCAAGCGGCAGCAATTCGGAGTAAGGCCGGTCCCATTGGCGGCCGAGCGCGATCACCACGGTCGGGAATACCAGCATGACCAGGTGGTCGAGCAAGTGTCCGAGGTTGATGAACGGCACGAGGTAATTGCGCTTCATGATCGGCATCGTAGCGACGCGCCTTGCGTCCGTCACGCGACCCTCGGACAATCTCTGTCGAAAATGGGACACGCCCCGGTAAAGGAGGTCCGCGCCAACGACTTCATGGGCGTGCCGCGACCAATCGTGGCGCTGGCCCGGGATCTGCCGCCGTCGCATGAGATCGACTGGCACAGCCATCCGCGCTTCCAGCTCGTGTACGCAGCGCGCGGCGTGATGACCGTCGACACGCGCGAAGCGACCTGGGTGGTGCCGCCGCAGCGGGCGGTCTGGATGCCGCCGCAGGTCGAGCACCGGCTCACCGCAAAGGGCGTGGTGCAGCTCCGCAGCCTCTATGTGCGGCCCGACGCCGCGGCGCGCATGCCGGCGAGCTGCGAGGTGCTGGAAGTGACCCCGCTCCTGCGCGAGCTCGTCCTGCGCGCGACCGACCTGCCGCTCGAGTACGACCTGCGCGGGCCCGCCGGCAGGCTGATGCGGCTCGTGCTCGATGAGCTCGCGGGGCTCGCGCGGCTGCCTTATCACCTGCCGATGCCGAAAACCTCGCCGCTCGCCGCGGTGTGCCGGCGTTTGCTCGATACGCCCGACGACGGCGCGACGCTCGAGGAAATCGCGCGCTCGGGCGCGCTCAGCGGCCGCACGCTCGCGCGCCACTTCCGGCGCCACACCGGCATGAGCTTCGCCGAGTGGCGACGCCGCGCGCGGCTTCTGCGCGCGCTTGCTTGGATCGCCGAAGGCCGGCCAATTGTGGAAGTCGCCATGGAGCTCGGCTACGACAGCCCGTCCGCTTTCAGCGCCATGTTCCGCCGCGAGCTCGGCGCGCCGCCCTCGAGCTTCCGCGCATGAGCGTGAGCGGCATCGTCCTCGCGGGCGGACTCGGGCGGCGCATGGGCGGCGTCGACAAGGGGCTTCAGCTCCTCCACAGCAAGCCGATGATCGAGCACGTGCTCACCCGCCTCGCGCCGCAAGTCGACGACATTGTGATCAACGCGAACCAGAACCATGATCGCTACGCCGCTTTCGGCCACCGCGTGGTTGCCGATGGCATCGGCAACCACGCGGTGGCCGCAAGCGGCGTAGCGCTCATGGTTCT
>JBHELS010000088.1:0-3858 GCA_046263015.1 Burkholderiales bacterium
TTCGTCACCATGCGCGACAAGGCGGTCTGATCCTTCGTCTGCTGTTGTGCTCCCTCGCCGCGGTAAGCCTGGTGCATGCGGCCGGCGGCGAGCCCGAGGCCATCACCCCGGATGGAGGCCGCTATTTCGGCCCGCTAGTGAACGGACGGCTCGAAGGGCACGGCCGCGTCGAATGGCAGAACGGCAAGTTGTACGAGGGCGCGTTCGCGGGTGGCCTCTATAACGGCCGCGGCACGCTCACCGGAGCCGATGGCCGGCGCTACACCGGCGACTTCGTCGATGGCCAGTTCCAAGGTCGCGGGCGCTTCGAAGCGGCGAGCGGCGAAATTTACGAGGGCGATTTCGAGAAAGGCGAGTTCACGGGCCGCGGCACCTACGCCCGTCCTGATGGCGCGCGATATCGGGGCACCTTCCTCAAATGGCGCCCGCACGGCGAGGGGCGCTATGTCGACGCGAATGGCGACATCTACGAGGGCGAATTCAAGAACGGCGCATTCGAGGGGCGCGGCACGCTGATCTACGCGCAGCCGCGGCCGGATGGCCGTACGGAAGCGCGCGGCGAATGGCGCAACTGGCAGCTCGTCGATGACCCCGAGCCGCGCGCCGCCGGCCTCGCGGTCGAGACGGCGCTCATGAGCCAGCGCCCGCTCCTCGACCAGGCGCTCGGGGCCCTTCTTCCGGGCCGCCCCGGCGCGATCGACATGTATCTCCTCGCGGTCGGCGGCGACGGCACGCAGGAGGTGTTTCGCCGCGAGGTCGAGTACGTTCGGACGCTTTTCGATGAGCGCTACGGCACACGCGGACGGTCGGTTGCGCTCGTCAACAGCCGCAATACGCTCGCGACGGCGCCCATGGCGAGCGTCTCAAGCGTCGGCGAAGCACTGAAAGCGATCGCCGCCCGCATGAACCGCGACGAGGACATCCTGTTTCTCTTCCTCACGAGCCACGGCAGCCGCAAGCATGCGCTCGTGATGCAGCAAAACTACCTGCCGCTCCGCGACCTGCCGGCAAGCGAGCTCGCGAAGCTGGTGAAGGAAACCGGCATTCACTGGAAGGTCATCGTCGTTTCGGCCTGCTACTCGGGCGGCTTCATCGAGCCGTTGAAAGACGACTCGACGCTGATCATTACCGCGGCCCGGCACGATCGCACGTCATTCGGATGCGCGGATGAAAACGACTTCACCTACTTCGGCCGCGCGTTCTTCAAGGAAGCCCTGCCGGCGAGCCGCTCATTCGAAGAAGCCTTTGCCAAGGCCGATGCGCTGGTGAGCGAGTGGGAGAAAAAGGAGCAGCCGAAGGAGCCGCGTTCCCTGCCACAGATGCAGAGCACCGCAGCGATTGCAGCGCAGCTTCGCCGCTGGTGGAGCGAGCGCCCCGTTAACTAGGCGTCGGGAGCGTTTTTTGCACGTCCTCGCAAGATCGCTTGCGAGAATGCCGATGCCACGCCACGAATCCGTCTGGAGCGCCACCGCGACGCTCTCGGAGTGCGCCCCCCTTGCCGAGAACGTGCATGTCGACGTCTGCATCATCGGCGCTGGCATAGCCGGCCTCAGCACCGCCTACCAGCTCGTTCAAGCCGGCCGATCAGTGGCTCTGCTCGACGACGGGCCGCTCGTGTCCGGCATGACCCGCATGACGAGCGGCCACCTCACCAACATGCTCGATGACCGCTACTTCGAGCTAGAGAAGCTGCACGGCGCCGAAGCGATGCGCGTCGCCGCGGACAGCCACAGCGCCGCGATCGAGCGCATCGACGAGATCGTGCGCAAAGAAGCGATCGACTGCGACTTCGTCCGGCTCGATGGCTACCTTTATCTCGCCGAAGGCGACAAGCGCTCGACACTCGAGCGCGAGCTCGACGCGGCGCACCGGGCGGGGCTGAAGGACGTCGAGCTCCTCGCGCGCGCCCCGTATACGAGCTGGGATACCGGACCCTGTCTTCGTTTCCCTCGTCAGGGGCAGTTCCACCCCCTGAAATACCTCGAGCGGCTGGCCGGCGCGATCCGGCGCTCGGGCGGCCGCATCTTTTGCAACAGTCACGCCGACGAGATCGAAGGCGGCGTGCCGGCCCTCGTGCACGTGGGTCGGAACGTGGTCACCGCCGATGCGATCGTCGTTGCCACCAATGTGCCGATCAATAACCGCGTCGCCATTCATACCAAGCAGGCACCCTACATGACCTATGTCCTCGGCGCGCGGGTGCCGAGGGGCAGCGTGCCTACGGTCCTCGCCTGGGACACGGGCGACCCTTACCACTACATCCGCATTCAGCCGTACGGCGAAGACGATCTCCTCATCGTCGGCGGCGAGGACCATAAGAGCGGCCAGGCGTACGACTCGCCGCAGCGCTATCGCAAGCTCGAAGCCTGGGCGCGCAGCCGCTTTCCGATGATGAAAGACGTCGAATTCAACTGGGGTGGGCAGATCATGGAGCCGATCGATTATCTTGGCTTCATCGGCCTCAACCCCTTCGACTCCGGCGACATCTATGTGGTGACCGGCGATTCGGGCATGGGCCTCACGCACGGCACGATCGCCGGCATGCTCCTTTGCGACCTGATCCTCGGCCGGCCGAATCCCTGGGCAAAGCTCTATTCGCCGGCGCGCGTGCCGGTGAAGGCCGTCGGCGAATTCGCGCGCGAGGATCTCAACATGGCGGCGCAGTACGCGGACTGGCTCACGCCGGGCGACGTCAAGTCAGCCGACGAAATCGCGCCCGCGGGCGGCGCCATCGTGCGCCAGGGTTTCGAGAAGCTTGCCGTCTATCGAGACGAGAACGGTGTGCTGCACGAGCGCCTCGCCGTCTGCCCGCACCTCGGCTGCATCGTGCAGTGGAACCCGGGGGAGAAAACCTGGGACTGCCCCTGCCACGGCTCGCGTTTCGACGCGAAAGGCCACGTGATCAACGGGCCGGCGAACCAGGATCTCGGCCTAGTGCGCCGCTCGCCAGACAAGCGAGCCGCCTGAGGCAAGAAGCACCAAGGTCACCGCGCGCGTGAGCAGCTCGCGCGAGATGCGGCGATAGAGGCGTCGAGCGACGAACAAGCCTGCGAGCGCCGCCGGCACGGCGAAGAGCGCGACGAGCCAGATTGCGCGGTCGATGAGAAGCCCCGTGATCGCGAACGCCGCGACGCGAAGCGAGATGCTCGTCATCGTCGCGAGGCCCATGGTGGCCCGGAACTCCTCTTTCGTCAGACCGCGCTGCGAGAGATAGATGGCATAGGGCGGACCGCCGGCGCCGAAGAGCGAGCTCGTGATGCCGCCGCAGGCGCCGGCAAGCCACGCCCAGCGCGGATCGATAACGCGGCCTGGACCGCGGCGCAGCAGGCTGTAGAGCGCATACGTCAGCACGTACACCCGAGAAGCAGCATGGCGGCGTTGCGCGGCAGGTTGACGAGGAGCGTCACGCCGAGCGCCGTGCCGGCGAGGATCATCGGCACGAGCCGGCGCCATTCGGCGCGCACGGCATGGCGCGGGTTCTCGAGCCCGACGCTGAAAGCGCAGAAGAGATCGACGACCGCGAAAAGCGGCAGCGCGAAGGCGAGCGGCACGACGTGCGTCGCGAGTGGGATCGTGACGAGCGCCGAGCCGAAACCGGTGATGCCGAAGATAAGGGCGCCGAAAAACGCGATGCCGGCGAGGAGCGCGGCCTCACTCCCCATGGAGGACGAGACAGCCGGCGCGTGAGCGGTTCATGCCGCGGAGCTTCGATACGTAGCGCGTAAAAGGCAGCCCGAAGCGCGCCTCGAGGTTCTCGGCGCGCTCGCGCAGCACGCGCCACTCGAGCGCCGCCGGCGCACCGCGCATAGCGAAGACGATGAGGTTCGGGTCGTAGAGCGCCGACATCGCCACCACGGC
>JBHELS010000089.1:0-15251 GCA_046263015.1 Burkholderiales bacterium
CTGGGGTCGCGAGATGAACGAGACGTTCATGCTCGGGATCGGCGAGACGCAGTACGTCATCACGGTGCGCGCCGGGCGCATCGAAAGCGTGGAGCGCGGCCCGTTCGTCATGCGGTCATGGCGCTTCGCAATTCGCGCGAGCGAGGCGTGCTGGTCGCAGTTTTTCCGCTCGCCGCCCGCGCCCGGCTGGCACGATCTTTTCGCCCTCCTGCGACGCGGTGATGTGACCTTCGAGGGCGACCAGCGCCTGCTGTGGGCCTATCTACTTTATCTCAAGCTGGCGCTGGAAAAAGCGCGCTCGCCGCAATGACCGCGCGCCTTGAGCCGATCACCGGCCGCTATGCGCACATCGCGCTCGAGGGGCGCGAGCATCGCGTCTATTACGAAGAAGCGGGAAGCGGCATCCCGCTCCTTTGCCTGCACACCGCGGGGTCCGATGCGCGTCAATACCGTGCCGTGCTGAATGACGAGGAAATCGGCCGCCATTTCCGCGTCGTGGCGTTCGACATGCCCTGGCATGGCAAATCGTCGCCGCCCGCCGGCTGGCAGCGAGACGAGCCGTATCGGCTGACGACGGAAAGCTACACGGCGATGGTGATGAGCGTCGCACGCGAGCTTGGCCTCGAGCGGCCCGTGATCATGGGCTGCTCGATCGGCGGGCGCATCGTGCTCAACCTCGCACTGACGCATGCCAAGGAGCTGCGCGCGGTTGTCGGCCTGCAATCCGCGGCCTATGTCGAGCGCTACTACGATGCAAGCTGGATGGATCACGCCGAAGTGCACGGCGGCCGCGCCTGCGGCGCGCTCGCTTATGGACTCATGTCGCCGCTCAGCCCGGACGAGCACCGCTGGGAGACGGTGTGGCACTACATGCAGGGCGGCCCCGGCGTTTTCTCCGGCGATCTCTACTTCTACCAAGTGGAAGGCGACATTCGCCGGCGGATCCGCGCCATCGATACCAAAGTCTGTCCGCTCTACCTGCTGACCGGCGAATACGACTACTCCGCCTCGCCGCGCGACACGCAGGCGGCGGCGGACCAGATCGCAGGCGCCAAGGTCACGATCATGAAAGGCCTCGGCCATTTCCCGATGAGCGAGAACCCGCAAGCCTTTCTTTCGTATCTGCGACCCGTCCTCGAGGAGATTCGAGCGCGCGGGCATCAAGCCCTCTGACTGACCGATTCGCCAAGGTCGGCTAGACTTCGCGTCGAGGAGGAGCACCCATGAGAATCGTGAGACCGGCGGCAGCCATTGTGCTTGCCGCCTGCGCCGCGACGGCAGCGGCGCAGCAGAAAGAGATCAAAATCGGCTTCATCTACGACGTGACCGGCCCCTTCGCGGGAGGCGGCTCGGAGCCGGCGCAGGTCGGCACCAAAGCCGCGATCGACTACTTCAACGAGAAGGGCGGCGTGATGGGCTACAAGATCAACGCCATCTTCGCCGACGCGCAATCGAAGGTCGACGTGGCGATCAACGAGATGACGCGCCTCATCGATCAGGAGAAGGTCGACATCGTCGCCGGCGTGTACTCGAGCGCGCAGTGCGTGCCGATGGCGCAGCAGGCGGAGGCACGCAAGAAGTTCCTGTGGCTCAACGTCTGCGTCGCGAGCTCGGTCATGAAGGACAAGAAGTTCCAGTACGTCTTCCGGCCGACCGTGCACAGCGACCAGTACGGCGCCGCGACCTGCGAGTACGTGCACAACTATTCGCAGTCCAAGTTCGGCATCCCGCCGAAGAACATGCGCATTGCCATCATCCACGAGGACGGTCCCTACGGTGCGGGCGTCGCCGCGGCGAACGACATCGAATGCAAGAAGCAGGGGATGAACGTCGTCATGAAGGAAGGCTACTCGGCGTCGGCGCCGGACCTCTCGAGCCTGGTCACGAAGCTCAAGCGCGCGCGCCCGGACGTCATCCTGCACACCGGATACAACCCGGACATCACGCTCTTCCTGCGCCAGGCGAAGGAGCAGGGCCTCAAGTTCAAGGCGCTGATCGGCCACGGCGCCGGCCACAGTCAGATCGACAAGCTGCGCCAGAGCTTCGGCGACGACGTCAACTACTTCCATTCCGCGGACCCGGCCGCCGCGCAGCTTCTCGATCCGAAGACGCTGAAGCCCGGCGTCGCGGAGCTCATCAAGGAGCTGCAGACGCGCTATGAGAAGGTGAAAGGCCCGGGTGAGATGCCGCCGCACGCGGCGATGGGCTTCAACAACACCTACATCCTGTTGCACGACGTGCTGCCGGTCGCGATCAAGAAGTACGGCGGCATCGACCCCGAGGCACTGCGCAAGGCCGCGCTCGAGGTCGACATCCCGGTGGGCGGCACGATCCAGGGATACGGCGTCAAGTTCTTAGGCTCGGGCAACCCGATGGCCGGGCAGAACGAGCGCTCGTTCGTCGTGGTGATGCAATACGTCAACGGCCGCGCGCGCATCGCCTGGCCGAAGGCCGTGCAGACCACCGATCCCGTGCTGCCCTTCCCGAAGGGTCACACCTTTGCACCGTGACGACGCTGGGGTCAGGTCTTGAATTGATGCCTCGATTCAAGACCTGACTGCCAAATGCTGGTCGTCAATGGCCTCACCAAGAGCTTCGACGGTTTCCTCGCCGTAAAGAACGTTTCCTTTGAAGTCGCCGAGGGCGAGATCCTCGGCCTGATCGGCCCGAACGGCTCGGGAAAGAGCACCACCTTCAACCTCATCGCCGGCGCGCTCAAGCCAACCGCTGGTTCCGTGCGCTTTCGCGGCGAGGAGGTCGGCGGCTTGCCGGCTTATCGCGTCGCGCACGCCGGCATCGGCCGCACGCATCAGATTCCGAAGCCGTTCCGCAAGCTGAGCATCCGTGACAACGTCGCGCTCGCCGCGTTCTACGGCGCGAATGAAAGCATTTCTCGCGACGAGGCGTATCGACGCTCGAGAGAAACGCTTGCGCTCCTTGGCCTGCCCGCGCACGAAGGCGCAGAAGTGCAGGCGCTTGGCGCCGCCGGGCTGAAGAAGCTCGAGCTCGCGCGCGCGCTTGCCACGCAGCCGAAGCTCCTGCTCGCCGATGAATCGCTCGGCGGCCTCGATCATTCGGAGATGGAGCAGGCGGCCGAGCTCCTCGCGACCATCCGCGCGAAGCGCGGCATCACCATCGTTTGGGTGGAGCACATCATGGGAGTACTGATGCGCGTGGTGGATCGCTGCGTGGTGCTCGACCACGGGGAAGTGATCGCGCGCGGCAAGCCCACCGAGGTAGCGCGCGATCCCAAGGTGATCGAGGTCTATCTCGGCACCGACGCCCCCGAAGTGCAGGCCGCTGCGCATGCTCGCCGTCACTAAGGTTTCCGCGGGCTATGCGGGCTTCCCGGCGCTGTTCGACGCGAGCCTCGAAGTGCGCGCCGGCGAGGCGGTCGGCGTCATCGGTCCCAACGGCGCCGGCAAGACCACGCTCCTTCGCGTCATCTCGAAGCTGATCGAGCCGGCCTCCGGCACGCTCACCTTCGAGGGCGCCTCGCTCGCCGGCGTCCCGGCACACGCCATGGTGGCGCGCGGTATCGCCCATGTGCCGGAGAACCGGCGGCTTTTTCCGCGGCTCACGGCGGAAGAAAACCTGCGCATGGGCGCCTTTATCGCCCGGCGCACATTCGCCGAGCGGCTCGAGCAGGTCTACGCGCTTTTTCCGCGACTCAAGGAGCGGCGCACTCAGCCCGCGGGCACCCTCTCCGGCGGCGAGCAGCAGATGTGCGCCATTGCGCGTGCGCTGATGTCGGCGCCGAAACTGCTGCTCCTCGACGAGCCCTCGGCCGGCCTTGCGCCGGTGGTCGTGCAGTCGATCTTCGATCTTGTGCGAAAGATCTGCGCCGAGGGCTACACCGTGCTCATCGTCGAGCAGAACATCCGCCAAGTGCTGAAAGTCGTCAACCGCGCCTATCTTCTTGACGCGGGGCGCATCGTGCGCAGCGGCAGCGCCGAGGAGCTGCGCGCCGCGCCCGAGCTACAAAAGGCGTATCTCGGGCTGTGAGCGAGATCTTCGACGTCTTTCTGCTCGAGGCGGTACTGAACGGCCTCCTGCTCGGCGGCCTGCTCGCGCTCCTCTCGCTCGGGCTCAACCTGGTCTTCGGCGTGATCGACGTTGTCTGGATCTGCTACGCCGAGCTCATCATGTGCGGCATGTACGCGGTGTACTACCTGCATGTGCAGTACCACTGGCCGCTCGTTCTCGCGATGCTCGCCGCGATCGCGCTGGTCGCGCTGCTCGGCTGGCTGCTTCACCAGTTCGTCATCCGCCCGGTATTGAACGCCGAGCCCATCAACCAACTGCTCGTGACGGGCGGCGTGCTCTTCTTTCTGCAGGCCGCGGCGACGCTCGCTTTCGGCATCGAGTTCAAGAATCTGGGCGTCACGCTGCCGTCGGTGCGCCTGGGCGAAATGTCGTTCTCGTCCGCGCGCCTTGTCGCCTTTGCGGCCGCGCTCGGCGGCGTCGTAGCGCTCTATCTCTTCCTTAGACGCACCTACCTTGGCACCGCGATTCGAGCCATCAGCCAGGACCGCGCCATCATGCCGCTGATGGGCGTCAATCCGGCGCGCATCTTCGCGCTGACATCGGCGCTCGGCGGCGCGCTCGCGGGGCTCGCCGCGTGCCTTCTGGTTCTCCAGTACGACATCCATCCCGCGATCGGCCTCTCCTTCGGCCCGATCACCTTTCTTATTTGCGTGCTCGGCGGCCTCGGCAACATGCTCGGCGGCTTCGTCGCGGCGTTCATCTTTGCGCAGTTCATCGCCGTCGGCGGTTTCTTCTTCGCGGTGGAGTGGGGCTACGTGATCGCGTTCATCTTCTTCATCGCCGTGATGTTCTGGCGGCCGCGCGGCATTCTCGGCAAATGAATTACCCCCTCCACCTGGCGATTCTCGTGCTGCTCTGGGGATACATCTATACCAGCTGGTCGCTCATGGGCCGGCTCGGCCTGGTGAGCTTCGGCCACGGCGCGTTCATGGGCATCGGCGCCTACACCGTGGTCATGCTTTGGAATCATTTCGGACTGACGCCGTGGCTCGGCGCGCTGGCGGCGCTCTTCTTCACCGCCCTCGTGGCGATCATCATCGGCTGGCCGTGCTTCCGCTTCAGAATCGTCGGCCATTACTTCGCTCTGGTAACGCTCGCGCTCTCGGAAGTCGTGCGCTTGATCATCGTCGCCGCGCGCGACTATACGGGCGGCTCGCTCGGCGGCACGCCGAACGGCGCGCTCGTCGAGGGTACGAGCGCTTCGATCGGCGCACTGCAGTTCGCCTCCAAGCTTCCGTGGCTTTTCATCGTCGGAGGCGTCTGGCTCTTCGGCCTCTGGGTATGGCGCGCGGTCGATCGCAGCATGGGCCGCCTCGCGCTACAGGCGATCAGCGAGGAGGAGGAGGCGGCCGCCTCGATCGGCATCCACGTCACGCGCGCCAAGCTCCGCATCACGCTCATCTCGGCACTGATGACCTGCGTCGGCGGCATTCTGTACGCGCAGTACCAGCTCTACGTGAATCCGGACACCGTCTCCGGCATCGCCATCAGCCTGCAGATGGTGTTCGGCGTCATCGCGGGCGGCATGTTCGTGATGCTCGGGCCGACGGTCGGCGCCGCCTTCACGCTGCTCTTGGCCGAGGGTCTGCGGCTCGCGTTCGGCAACCGCTATCCGGCGCTCGATACGACGATCTACGGCGTGATGCTCGTCCTCTTCATCATCTACATGCCGAGAGGCATTCTCGGCACCGCGCTCGATGCATGGCGGAGCGTGCGGCGCCGCATTTCCGTACTCAGTTTCTAGTTATTTGAGGTCGCGCTCGTCGTCGTCGCGATCTCGCTCGCCTGGCGCGCTCGAGCCGCCAGCGGCAGTGCGGTCTTTCCGCAGGCAGTCGTCGCGCAGTACGCCGGTGAGCTCGTCGCAACGCGCGAGCCGCTCGCCGTTGGTGGTGCCGGCCGCTCCAGTCGGCGCTTTCCTACCCGGCAGACCGCCGCTTTCGCCGGGCGCAATGGCGGAGCCGCCCTTGATCGCGCCGTCCGCGGGCGCGGCGCCGTCATGACTCATCCCGGGGGGCGTCGAGCCGCGCGCGCCGTCGCCCGTCGATTGGGCGAGCGCCGCGGCGCAAAAGGAAAGGCCGGTGAAAAAAACGATGAAATAGGTGGGCATGGCAACCTCCGGGCTCCAAAGACTGACTGCAGCAATACGCGTTCCTTAACCGTCGACCGCAGGACCATTGTATGGCTGGGCCGACATCGAAGAATTAGAAGTCGCGCAGCTTCATGCCGCAGCGCGGGCAATACTCGGGCACGGCGCGCCGCGTCCCGAGCGGCCGCGCACATTGCGGACAGCGCCACCAGCGAAGGCTCGTGTAGACGCCCGGCGGCCATCGCGGCCGGCACGAGAAACATCCAGCCATTCGTCCAGCTGACGAGCTGGTTCGCCGGCCTGCCGGGATAGAGAATGGTGAGAAGCGCAACCATGGCGAAGAAAACCACGGCCGCGCCCTGAATCGGTTTTCCGCGCACGCGAGCTATGATCGCGCCGTGGGCAGTATCCCCGCCAGCGTCGAGCTCGCGCGCAAGGTGAAACGACTTGCGCGGCTGGAGTTGCCCGGCGCGGGTCAGGTGACCGTGGATGGGAAGTACGCCTACGTCGGTCACATCACCAACAAGGAGCGCCTCGGGACTTCGATCCTCGATGTCTCCGATCCGCGCAATCCCAAGCTTCTCGCGCAGCTGCAGGTCGAGGAGCCCGAGTCGCACAGCCACAAGGCGCGCGTCGCCGGCGATCTGATGATCGTCAACGTCGAGCAGAACCTCGGCAAAGCAGGCCGCCATGGCGTCGACGGCTCGGCGGAACAGACCTCCTACGCGCACGGCGGCTTCAAGCTCTACGACGTCTCGAACCGCGCTCGGCCGAAGCTCGTCAAACATCAGCGCACTTGGGGACGCGGCGTCCACCGGTTCGATATGGACAGCCGGTACGCCTACATCTCGACCGAGATGGAAGGCTACGTCGGCAACATTCTCGTCATCTACGACATTCGCGATCCCGCGCGCCCAGAAGAAGTCTCACGCTGGTGGATGCCTGGCCAGCATGTCGCTGGCGGCGAGAAACCGACCTGGGTCGGGCGCCGCAACCGCCTGCACCATGCGCTTCGTTTCGGCAATGAGCTATGGGCCGGGTGCTGGCACGCGGGCGTCCGCGTGATCGACATCGCTGACATCCGCAAGCCGCGCACGCTCGGCGAATACAACTATCACCCGCCGTTTCCCGAGCCGACACACACCTTTATGCCGGTGCCCGAACGCATCCATGGCCGCCGCATCGCCCTCGCCATCGACGAGGAAGATCATGCGCACAGCGCCGATGAGCTTGAGCGCCGGCGCGGCCGGCCGCATGGCTGCCTGTGGGTGTTCGACGTCACCGATCTTGCGAAGATGCAGCCGCTCGCCATCTATGAAGTGAGCGAGCTCGACTCGCCCTGGAGTCGCGCGACGCCCGCGCGTTTTGGCGCGCATCAATTCCAGGAACACATGGAAGGCACGCTCGTCTACTGCGCGTGGTTTTCCGGCGGTATGCGGATCGTCGATGTGGCCGATCCCATGGCGCCGCGCGAAGTTGGCTGGTTCATTCCCGAGCCGGCGGCGGGCAAGCCGGCGCCGCAGACGAACGACGTGGATGTCGATAAGCGCGGGCTCATCTACATCGTCGATCGCTACACCGGCTTCGACATCTTGGAATTCAATTCCGCCTAGATAGCAGGCAGCACCGCGGCGAGCAAATCGAATTCGGTGCCTGACCCCGAATTCCTATTCCGCTCTCGCTCCCGAATCGCGCACGACTTTCGTCCACTTGGGTATTTCGCGCGCGATATAGGCGGAGAATTGTTGAGGCGTGCCGCCCGCGATTTCGGCGCCGAGGCCTTCGAGCCGCGCGCGCAATTCCGGGTCGCCGAGCGCCACGTTGATTTCGCGATTGAGGCGCTCGACCAGCACGGTCGGCGTGGCGGCCGGAACGACCACGCCGTGCCACGTGATCGACTCGAAGCCGGCGACGCCCGCTTCGGCGACCGTTGGAAGTTCGGGCACGCTCGGAGAGCGTTCGGCGGTGGTGACGGCGAGCGCGCGCAGCCGACCGGCCCGTATGTAGGCAAGCGCGGAGGCCGAGGTGGCGAACATCAGTTGGCATTGCCCGGCGATCACATCGGTGAGCGCGGGTTGTGCGCCTTTGTAGGGCACGTGCACCATCAGCACGCCGGTCATCGCTTTGAAGAGCTCGCCGGAGAGATGCGCCGCGGCGCCCGCGCCACTCGACGCGTAGTTCAACTTTCCCGGATGCGCCTTGGCAAAGGCGATGAGCTCGGCGACGCTCGTTGCCGGCACCGACGGATGCACGACGAGAATGTTGGGCTGCGTGGCGACCAGCGCCACGGGAGCAAAGTCCTTGAGCGGATCGAACGGCAGCCGCCCGTAGAGCGCGGCGTTCGTCGCGAGGATGCTGTTATTGCCAAGCAGCCAGGTGTTGCCGTCAGGCGCGCTCCTCGCCACCGCCTCCGCGGCCAGGTTGCCGCCGGCGCCCGGCCGGTTCTCGACGACCACCGGCTGTCCGCGCGCTTCGGAGAGCTTGGCGGCGAGCGCGCGTGCCAGGATGTCGCTCGGCCCGCCGGGGGTGAAGCCGACGACGAAACGGACGCTCGCCTGCGCCATCGCGAGGCATGCGGCGAGGCTGAGGCAGAGCGCGAGCGCAAGCCGAAGCGTGCGAGCCATGGCTGCGATGATCGCGCTCATTGACACTGGAAGAAAGCACGGCGTAGCTTAAGTCCGCGATTAACCCGGGAGGAGGATCCCATGCGCGTGAGCACCATGGCCGCCGCTGTCGTCACCGCAGTGAGCGCTTTCAGCGTGCAGGGGCAGGCGCCGGCCGCCAAGTCGATCAAGATGCAGTCGACCTGGCCCGCGAGCAATACGCTGCAGGACCACTTTCGCATCTTTGCCGAGCGCGTCGACAAGCTGACGCAGGGCGCGATCAAGATCGAGGCGATGCCCGCCGGGCAGATCGTGCCCGCGTTCGAGGTGCTGGATGCTACGAACAAGAAGGTGCTCGACGGCTGGCACGCGATCGCCTACTACTGGGTCGGCAAGAGCCCGACCGCGGCGCTCTTCGCCGCGCCGCCCGGCGGTCCCTTCGGCATGGATCACATGGATTACATGGGCTGGCTGTACGTCGGCGGCGGACTCGAGATGTGGCGCGAGTTCTACCAGAAGGAGCTCAAGCTGAACGTCATTGTCTGGCCGGCGCACCCGTCGAGCCCGCAGGCGTTCGGCTGGTTCAAGAAGCCGCTGCGCAGCGTGGCCGACATCAAGGGTTTGAAGTGCCGGCAGACCGGCCTCAATTCCGAGGTCTACGCCAAGATGGGCATGAGCGTCGTCAACATGGCGGGCGGCGAGATCGTGCCGGCGGCGCAGCGCGGCGTCATCGACTGCGCCGAATGGGTCGGGGGTGTCGAGGATTTGCGGCTCGGCCTGCCGACGGTGTTCAAATACCACTACACGCCGGGCATGCACGAGAACAACTCCATCGGCGAGCTCGGCTTCAACCTCGATGTCTGGAAGGGCTTCACGCCGGCGCAGCAGGAAGCGGTGAACTCGGCGGTAAAGGACACCTTCATCACCTGGATCACGCAGTGGCAGAAGCAGAACGCCGATGCCATCGAGGAGATGATCAAGAAGCACGGCGTGCAGATCCGCCGCACGCCGCCCGACATCCTGCTCGCTTCGCTCAAAGCCTGGGACGAGGTCGCCGCCGAGAACTCGAAGAAGTCGCCGACCTTCAAGAAGGTATACGAGGCGCAGCGCGAGTACGCCGCGAAGGTCGTGCCGGCGAAGCGCTACATGTTTCCGCCGTACTCGTTCGCCGCGAACTACTACTGGCCGCAGGAAAGCGGGCCGGCGGGAGCGGCGAAAAAGCCGGGCGCGAAGCAATAGCACCATGAACAAGCCAGCGAGTCGGGCGCTGCGCGAGCGTGTCAGCGCCGCCGAGTGGGAGATGCGTGTCAATCTCGCGGCGTGCTACCGGCTGGTGGCGCGCTACGGCATGACCGACCTGATTTACAACCACATCACGGCGCGCGTGCCGGGACCCGAGCATCACATCCTCATCAATGCGTACGGCATGCTCTACGAGGAAGTGACGGCGTCGAGCCTCATCAAGGTCGATCTCGCCGGCAACATCATCGACAAGGACGAGCACCCGTACTCGGTCAACGCCGCTGGCTACATCATCCACAGCGCGGTGCACGAGGCGCGCGAGGACGCCCACTGCGTGATCCACACGCATACGGCCGCGGCTATCGCCGTATCGGCCATGGCGGAGGGCCTGCTGCCGCTTTCGCAGACGGCGATGCGCTTCCATGGTCATCTCGCGTATCACGACTACGAAGGCCCGGCGTTCAACCGCGGCGAGAAGGGGCGTTTGGTCGCGCACCTCGGCGAGAAGAGCGCCATGATCCTGCGCAACCACGGCCTCCTCGTGTGTGCGCCGAGCATCCCGCAGGCGTTCAACCTGATCTACTGGCTCGAGCAGGCGTGCCGCATACAGGTGCAGATCCTGTCGTGCAATCGGGCGGTACACGCCGCGGGCGACGAGGTCGTGCAGCATACGGCGGACGCGCTTTCGGGCATGGAGATCACGCTCGAGAACGAAACCGTCGCCAATCCGCACCTGAAGCGCGATGCGCAGAAGGCGGGCAGCGGCTACGGACTGCTCGAATGGCCCGCGCTCTTGCGCGCGCTCGATCGCCAGGATCCGTCCTATCGCGACTGAACGGCTGGGCTTCATCGGCGAGGGCCGCGTCGGCCGCGGCCTGTCGCTCGCGCTCTCGCGCGCAGGCTACGCCGTCAGCGGCGTCGCGAGCCGCATGCGCGGCGATGCGCAGCGCGTCGTCGACGCCTCGGACATGGTCTTCCTTACCGTCCCGGACGACGCGATCGGCGCCGTTTGCAAAGGTATCCATTGGAGGAAAGGGCAGGCGGCCGTGCACTGCGCCGGCGCCACCGAGCTTAGCGTGCTGCAG
The DNA here is from genome assembly GCA_046263015.1 of Burkholderiales bacterium. Lineage (GTDB taxonomy): Bacteria > Pseudomonadota > Gammaproteobacteria > Burkholderiales > SG8-39 > SCGC-AG-212-J23. The sequence goes on from JBHELS010000089.1 coordinate 11,064, forward strand.
CCCGCCGCCGATGCCGGCGCGGCCGTCGGCGGTTTCCACCCGCTGGTCATGTTTGCCGATCCGGAGATCGCCGCGCGCAGCATTGCCGGCGCCGCGATCGGCATCGAAGCCGAAGAGCCGCTCGCAGCGGCGCTGCGCGGCGTGGTGCGCTCGCTCGGCGCCCGCGAGCTCGTCATTCCGCCCGGCGGCCGCGCCGCCTACCACGGCGCCGCGCACTTTGCGGCTGGCTTCGTCGGCGCGCTCGTTGCCGAAGGCGTCGACATCTGGCGGCGCATCGGCATCCCGCCCGAGGATGCGACCCGCGCTCTCCTCGGACTGCTGCGCGGCGCCACCGACGCGATGGCGCACTCGGGCATCGCGCGCGCCATGGCGGGCTCGATCGCCCGCGGCGATCTCGAGAACGTGAAGCGCCACCTCGCGGCCCTGGGGCGACTCGAGCCGCGCTCTCGCGAGCTCTATTGCACGCTCGCGCTGCGCTCCTTGCCGCTCGCGCTCGAGGCGGGCCGCATCACGCAAGAGCGCGCGGCAGAGCTGCGCGCCCTGCTCGGCGACAGGGCATGAAGCGCGCGCTGGTGGCCCTCGCTCTGCTGCCGGCGCTTGCGCAGGCCATGGAGCTGCGCATCGCCGGGAACGAGCTGCATCTGCGTGGGCAGGTCCTCGGCTACGAGTTCGGCTATCTGCGCGACGTGCTCGCCGGGCATCCGGAGATCGACACCGTGGTATTCCGCGACTCGCCGGGCGGCGACGGCTGGACTGCGTTTCGCATCGGCGAAAAAATCCGCGACGCCGGGTTGCGCACGGTGGTCGCGGGCCGCTGCTATTCCGCCTGCACGCTCATGTTCCTCGGCGGCAAAAGCCGTCACTTTGCACGCGCCTCGCGCCCCGAACTCGTCTACCTCGCGTTCCACGGCGCCTTCATTGAGAACGTGTTCGACCCGAACGAGCCGAGCACCTACGGCCGCTCGCAAGTGCGTGCCTGGATCGTCGAGCGAACCGAGGGGAAGATCGACCTCGAGCTCCTCGATCGCTTCTTGCGGGGCGAGCGCCGCGCCGCGCTGCTCTACGCCTTCGACGCGCTGCAGTTCAAGCTCGATTACGGCTTTTCGCTCTATTACTGCGACGGCACCGAGCCGGGCGGCGCGCCGCCGTATAGGGAATGCGAGAAGCTCGCCGGACGCGACGCCTTCTCGCTCGGCTTCGTCAATGCCGAGGAGCGCGTGCGCGTGCGTCCGTCGTCGGCGCTCCCGCCGCCCTACAGGCCCGACAAGCACTAGTCCCGCGCGGCGTCCGCAAGCCAGGCGCGCAGATAGCGCTCGAACGATGGACGCACGTAAATCAAGAACTCCTGCGCGCCGCGTCGGTAGATAAGGCCTTGGGTGCGCGCGATGTTGGTCTGCGCACACGTGCCGACTGGAAAGCTAGCAAGCGAGAAGTCGAGCGTCGCCGCCCTGGCCATCACCGTCTCGGCGCGCTCACCCGCCACGAGTATCGTTTTGCGGCTCGCGCTGACATCAACCACCGCGCTATGCACGCCGGCGAGCGCCGCTCGCAAATTGGTGACAGTCACCATTTTCGCGCCGTCATAGAGCCATTCATCCGGGCCGAGCCAGAAGATCACCGCGCCGGTCGTGCTCGCGACCGTATTAGGCGTCGTCGGAGGTCGCGCGCCGAGCGCTCGCTCGCAGGCATCGAAGAAATGTGGATCTGCGCCGCGCAGGCTGAGCATCATTTGAGGAACACCGGCTCGACGATGCGCACTTTGGCCGCGTGGCCTTCGAGCGGCACGAAAAGCTCGTGGCCGATGCGCGAGCGTCCGGCGCGCATCAGCGCGAGTGCAAAGGAGCGCTCGACGTTGGGGCTGTAATAGCTCGAGGTGACGTGCCCGAGCATCGGAATCGGCTTGCCGCCATGACGACGCGGCAGCGGGGTATCGACCTCCGTGATTTGCGCGCCTTCCGGCAGCACTTCATGCTTGTCGGCAGGCAACAGGCCGACAAGCTGCTTGCGATCCGCCCGACGCGTATCGGGCCGCTCGAGCGAGCGGCGGCCGATAAAGTCCTTGTCTGCCGCGACCAGGCGTTCAAGGCCGAGATCGTGTGGCGTCACGGTGCCATCGGTTTCCTGGCCGACGATGATGAAGCCCTTCTCGGCACGCAGCAGATGCATGGTCTCGGTGCCGTACGGCGTGATACCGTATTTCTCGCCGGCCGCCATCACGGCCTGCCACATCACCAGCCCCTGGTCTCCCGGCACATTGATCTCATACGACAGCTCGCCGGTGAAGCTGATCCGAAATACACGCGCCTCGATGCCGGCCACTGTCGCGTCGCGCACGCTCATGAATGTGAAGGCGTTCAGGTCCAGCGCAGGCGCGAGCTCGGCCATCAGCTCGCGCGCTTCCGGTCCGGCGAGCGCGATCGTCGCCCACTGCTCGGTGACCGAAGTGCAGTACACCTCGAACTCGGGCCACTCGGTCTGCAGATATTCTTCGAGCCACTCAAGCACGCGAGCCGCGCCACCGGTCGTGGTCGTCATATGGAAATGCTGCTCGCCAAGGCGCGCCGTCACGCCGTCGTCGAACACCATGCCGTCCTCCCTGCACATGAGGCCGTAGCGCGCGCGGCCGACGGCCAGGTTGCTAAAGCGGCCGGTGTAGATGCGATCCAGGAACACGCCCGCGTCGCGTCCCTGGATGTCGATCTTGCCAAGCGTGCTGGCGTCGAGCACGCCGATCGCCGACCGGGTCGCGCGCGCTTCGCGCTGCACCGCCTCATGCATGTCGCGCCCGTAGTACCAGGGGCGTTTCCACTGGCCGACGTTCTCAAAGGTGGCGGCGTGGCTCGCGTGCCAGTCGTGCATCGGCGTGACGCGAATCGGCTCGAGGAAATCGCCGAGATCGCGTCCGGCGAGCACGCCGAAGGCGACTGGCGTGTACGGCGGCCGGAAGGTGGTGGTGCCGACCTCCGCGATGTCGCGCCCGGTGGCGCGGGCGAGGATCGCGAGGGCATTGATGTTCGAGGTCTTGCCCTGGTCGGAGGACATGCCGGTCGTGGTGTAACGCTTGAAGTGCTCGACCGAGGCGAAACCTTCGCGCGCGGCGAGATGGACGTCGCGCGATGTGACGTCGCTTTGGAAGTCGATGAACGCCTTACGCCCGTCGACTTGCCACATCGGCGCCATGCCGAAGTCGGGGAAGTCGCCGGCGGCACGCCCGACGACGCGCACCTTTTGCCGGCAGCCGTCGGGCCGAAAGCAGAGTTTCTTTGCATCCCAGCGCAGCTTTCCCTGCGCCTGGCTGTAGAGATGCACAACCGGACTGTAGCCGCCCGCCATGGCGACGAGATCGCAGGCGATGCGCTTGCCGTTCACCTCGACGGCGCTGACGCGTCGAGCGCCGAACGTGCGCGTGATGAGCGCGCTCTCGCGCGTGTCGATCACCGCCGCGAGCTCGATGCCGTGCTCTCGGAAGAGCTTGGCGCGCTGATGGCCGCTATCGTTGTTGGTGAACACCACGGCACGCTTGCCCGCCGCCACAGCGTAGCGCTGCAGGTAGGTTTCGACGGCGCTCGCGAGCATCACGCCGGGCGTGTCGTTTCCCGGGAAGACGAGCGGGCGCTCGTGCGCGCCGGTGGCGAGCACCACTTCATTGGCGCGGAAGTGCCAGAGACGCCGCTGCCGACGCGCATCGCTCTCCACCGCGCAGAGAAAGTTGTCGTCGTAGTACCCGAACACCGTCGTGCGCGGGAGCAATGTAACGTTCGGCACGCGCAGCTCCGCTGCCAGCGCGGCGGGCGATTCGCTCTGCTCATCGGCGAGCACGACGCGCGCACCGCTCCGCGCCGCCGCGAGCGCTTCACGCAGGCCCGAGCGTCCGCCGCCGACCACGAGCACGTCGCAATGCACGTGCATCTTGTCGTAGTGGTCCGGATCCGGCTCGGCCGGCGCGCTGCCGATGCCGGCCATGCGCCGAATGACCGGCTCGTAGAGCGAGTGCCACAGTCGCCGCGGCCACATGAACGTTTTGTAATAGAACCCGGCGACCAGGATCGGCGCGAGCCAACCGTTCAGCGCGGAGAGGTCAAACGCGAGCGAGGGCCAGCGATTGAGCGAGCGTGCCGTCAGCCCCTCGTAGAGCTCGAGCGTGGTGGCGCGCGTATTGGTATCGAGCCGGCCGCCTTCACCGACCGC
>JBHELS010000090.1:0-23487 GCA_046263015.1 Burkholderiales bacterium
ACCGTCACGACAACCACCGCCGCGGCGACTGCGAACCACGGCGATTTCACCGGGGTGAAACCCATCACGATCGCCGAATAGGCACCGAGCGTGAGCATTTCGCCGTGCGACACGTTGATGACGCGCATCACGCCGAAGATCAGCCCCAGCCCCACGCACATCAGCGCATAGATGCTGCCGACGAGGACCCCGGCGGTGAGACTTTGCAGGATGTTCTCGATGAGGACGTACGTATTCATGCCCGCAACCGGAAGCGCGCGATGCCATCGCCGTACTCGATCTCGACTGGCAGCCCGATCTTCAGCTGCTCGTTGCTGATGCCCACCACGCTCGCCGTGAGCCTCGGTCCCTCGTCGAGCTCGACCTGCACGACGTTGTATGGGATGTCGTCGGCAAAGGCCGCAAACCACGCCTTGTGCACCACCGTCCAGGTCGAGATGCGACCCCGGCCGCTCGCTTGCTTCCACTCCACGCGTTCAGAAAAGCAGAACGGACAAACAGGTCCCGGGGGCAGATGCGGCTTGCCGCAGTCGTTGCAGTACGGGAGCACAAACCGGCGCTCGGTGAGCGCCTTGTAGAAGGGCTCGTTGTCCGGCGTGATGCGCGGCTCGGGCTTCCTCATGCGTGCAGCATGACCGAATCGCCCCAGGCGGTCGCCCATTGCAGATGCCGGGCGTTCTTCATCTGACGCTCGCCCGCCGTCCCGCGCAGCTGGCGCACCATCTCCAGGATCGAGTTCCAGCCGCCGATATGCGCTTCCGAGAGCAGCCCGCCCGAGGTGTTCATCGGCAGCTCGCCGCCCAGCTCGATGCGTCCTTTCTGTACCCACTTCGCCGCCTCGCCGGGCGCGCAGAAGCCGAAGCGCTCGAGGGTGAACAGCACGAGCGGAGAGAAGGCGTCGTACGTATAAAGCGCATCGACGTCTTTCCGCTCGATGCCCGCCATGCGGTATACAAGGTCCTCGGGCTTCGATTGCGCATTGCGCTGCTGATTGATGCCCAGGCCACGCGGCGCAAAGATGAATTCGTCGCGTCCGCAACGCATGCCTTGCATGCCGCTCAAGTAGACCGGCCTTGGCTTCAGATCGCCTGCTCGCTCGGCGCTCGTAATCAAAACCACGGCCGCGCCATCGGTGATGAGCGAGCAGTCGTAAAGATGCAGCGGATCGACCACCATGCGCGAGCGCTGGTGCGCTTCGAGCGTGAGCGGCTCTTTCATCACCGCATGCGGGCTTTTCAGCGCGTGCTTGCGAAATGCGATCGGCACGGCGGCGAGTTCCTCGCTGGTCGCTCCGTAAACATGCATGTAGCGCTGCATCGCGAGCGCCGACCCTCCGGCCGGTGCCGTGAGCCCGTAAGGCGGCGACTCGCCGTGCGTGCCGCCCTCCTCGCGCGCGCCTTCGATGTCGCCCGGGCCGCCGAGGATCTGGCGCTCGCGTGTGAAGCTGATGGCCGTGAAGCAGGCGACCACGTTTGCCAGCCCGCACGCGACCGCCATCGCTGCCTGCTGCATCATGCTGGTGATGAAGCGGCCATGCAGCCATGTCTGCGTCACCCAGCGCAGATCGAGGCCGTAGGTCTCGGCGGCTCTGTCATAGTCCACGCCGAGGGGCCAGCCGAGGTGAATCGCCATGCCATCGATGTCCTCGCGCCTTAGCCCTGCATCGGCGAGCGCGCTCTTCAGCGCGATGGCGCCGAGCTGGAGTTGGCTCTCGGGCAGAAAGCGTCCATAGCTGCTCTGGCCGATGCCGACGATGGCGGTCTTGTCACGCATTCGGTCGAATCAGCACCCGGCCGCTCGCGCGGCAGGAGTCCACCAGCGTATGCGCCTCGGCAGCCTCCTCGAGCGGCAGTGATGTTGTGGCCACCGCCTTCACTTGCCCGCGGCCCATGATCGCGAGCACGTCCTCGAGCTGGTTGCGCGTCACGCTGGTGACGGCCAGCATCGACTGGTTCTTCAGGAATAGCTGCGCCGGATTGAATGGAACGAAGTCGCCGGTGAGCTGCCCGATCAGCACCCAGCGGCCGGCAGTGCCGAGGCTTCGGCGCATCGGCTCGAAGAGCACCGTGCCGACGTTGTCGATCAGCACATCGACGCCGCGACCGTCGGTCAGGCGCTTTACTTGCGGAGAAAAATCTTGCCCGCGCTCGTGCACGACGACGTGATGCGCGCCCAACTCTCGAATCAAGTCGGCCTTCCCCGGCGACGTGGTTTGCGCAATCACCAGCGCGCCGGCCAGGCGCGCGAGCTGCACTGCGTGCAGGCCGACGCCGCCGCCCGCGCCGGTGACGAGCACGCTTTCCCCCATCTGCACGCGCCCGACGTCGCGGATGCCGTTCAGCGCCGTGCCGATCGCGCACGCTGCAATCGACGCCTCCGCGAGCGCTACGCCGTCCGGCACGACGGCGACGTTGTCGTCTTCCACGGCCACGAATTCGGCGTAACCGCCCACCATGCCGTAGTCGCCGAGGAACTTCCGCTCGGCGCACAGCGTCTCCCGGCTTGAGCGGCAGAAACGGCAGGCGCCGCAGATGTGGTAGCGCTGCGCCGTCGCAACCCTTTGCCCTTCTTTGAACCTCCTCGCCTCGGGGCCAAGGGCAACCACCACACCCGAAATTTCGTGCCCGAGCACGCACGGCATCTTCACGCCCGCTTTCAGGGTGCCGTTGCGCGTGAGCACGTCGTGAAAGCACACGCCGCAGGCCTCGACCTTGATGATGACGTCCTTCGGACCGGCGATCGGATCGGCAATTGTCTCCAGGCGCATCGCGTCCCGAGCGCCAGGGCTGCGCACCACGATCGCCTTCATGTGGGAACGAACTTCACGAGACCTCCTTCGAACGTCGCGCGCACGCGCATGCCGGAGCGGATCTGCTCGCGCGGCACCCCGACGAGGTTGCTGAAGAGCAGCACGCCTTCGTCGAGCTTCACCTGCACGACCGCGTATGGAATCTTGCGCTGGAACTCCGGCCAGTACGCCTTGTGGAAGACGCAATGCGACTCGACCACGCCGCCGCCGGAAGCCGGCACCCATTCGCTGCGCTCGCCGCGGCACCGGGGGCAGTAGCGCGCTGCCGGGTAGCGATAGCGCCCGCAGTCCAGACAGCGCTGCAGCTTCAAACTCGGGGCCGCAGCCCGATCATTTTCCATAGATCATTGATGTAATCACCGGCGCCGCGGTCATGTACTGCACGAGCTGCGCGCCCTTCACCTGCCGCTCACCGCACTCGCCGCGGATCTGGCGCACGGCTTCGACATTGAGTGCCCAGCCCTGCATATAAGACTCCGAAAGGTGGCCGCCGCTCGTGTTGGTCGGGAACTCCTGCCCAAGAGCGAGCTTGCCGCTCGCGACCCATGGTCCGCTCTCGCCCGGCTCGCAGAATCCGAAGCCTTCGAGCGAAAAGAGCACCGTGGGCGTGAAGTTGTCGTAGATCATGAGCGCGTCCATGTCTCGCGGAGCCGCGCCAGCCATCCCGTAGACATCTTCAGCCACTTGGCGCATCGGCGCGCGCCAGTAGTCGTCCGGCGGAAACGTCGAGCCCGCAAGCGCCGAAGCCTGGCCGAAGCCGCGGATGTAAACCGGTCGTTTCTTTAGATCGCGCGCGCGCTCGGCGCTTGTGAGAATCATCGCCACGCCGCCATCGTTGATGAGGCAGTAGTCGAGCAGACGCAGCGGCTCGCAGATGTAGCGCGCGGCGCGATACTCCTCGAGCGTGAACGGCGTGCGCATCACCGCGTCCGGGTTGAGGCTTGCATGGCGGCGAAACGTCATGGCGATGGTGCCGAGCTGATCGGCCGTGGTCCCGTACTCGTCCATGTGCCGGCGCATCATCAGGGCGTGAAAGGCGCCGGGTGACGTCATGCCGTACGGAAACCAAAGGCCCGCACCGCCGCTGCCATACGCATCGGAGGCGCCACCGTAAGCATCGCCGGCCGAGCGGCCGTTGTTTCCATAGACGAGAGCAACGGTGCTTGCGAGATCCGTAGCGATGACCGCAACGGCGGTCTGGATGCAGATGCCGGAAAACCGCCCCTGCCCGGGCGTGATGCTCACGTAACGCGGATTGACGCCGACGAGCTCGCCGAAACGCTGGTAATCCGGGATGCGGTTGATGATCAGGCCATCGATGTCCTCGAAGCCAAGGCCGCAGTCGGCGAGCGCGCTTTTCAGCGCCCACACGCCAAGGTCATACGCGTCGTACTCCGGCAGCTTGCCGTAGCGCGTGCTACCGACGCCGACCACGGCCGCCTTGCCGGCCAGCTCACGGTTCATCCCGCGAACCTCGGCTCGGGCAGCCCCTTGACGCCGACATCGATTGGGAACACGCCGCCGGCATACGGCTGCTTCGCAAGCGTCGCTTCGTCGAGACCGATGCACGCGCCGGTCACGTAAAGCGTCGCCAACTCCGGCCCACCGAACGCGCAACTCGTAGGCCGCTGCAGCGGAAGCCGCACGCTGCGCTCAAGTTTCCCGTCGGGCGTATAGCGATTGATGCACCAGCGATCGAACTGTGCGCTCCACACACAACCTTCCGCATCTACCGTCATGCCATCGGGCCCGCCCTGCCCCGCCTCGGCTTGCACGAACACGAGCCGCTCGCCAATTGCGCCCGACGCGGCATCGAAGTCGTAGCGATAGATGCGGCACGACGGCGTGTCGGTGAAATACATCGTGCGGTCGTCCGGACTCCACCCGATGCCATTGGAAATCGTGAAGCCGCGATCCATCGCCGTAACGAGCAGGCTCGGATCGAGCCGATAAAGCGCGCCGATCGCTCGCGAGAGTTTGCGGTCCATGCTGCCGGCCCAGAAGCGGCCGGCGCGGTCGCACCGGCCGTCGTTGAAGCGCTCATCTCCGAGCTCGAGGCCTGCAGGTTCGAGCATCTTCAGTTCACCGCCCGGCCGCTCGAGCGTCGCAAAGCCGGCTCTGAACGCGAAGAGAAAGCCACCTTTTTCGCGCAAGGCGAACGATCCTGGCGGCTTGGCAAACGGCCAGTGCGAGACCGCGCCCGAGCGCGGCTCGAAGCGCCAGAGCGCGGGGTTCGCGATGTCGATCCACCACAGGACCTGCTCGCGCACGCACCATAGCGCGCCTTCGCCGAGCACGTTCCTGCAGTCAACGACGCACGCTGCCTCGATGGACGCCACGCCTCCTCCGCACTTGGCGCTATGATGGTATCGGCTAATGGCGACTTCGACCAGCATCGCGCGGAGTAGCGCCCGCTGGATTTGCGGAACAAGCGTCGAGCAGCTTGGCGACGAGGTCGTCGAGAAAGCGAAGACCTGCCTCGCCGACATGATCGGCATCGCGGCGCAAGCGTCAGATCTTCCTGCGAGCCGCCACGCAGTCGCCTTCGCTATCGCGATGGGCGGCAATCAAGCCACGATCGTCGGCTCGAGGCAGCGCGCGAGCATCGCCGACGCCGCCTTTGCCAACGCCGTCATGGCGCACGGTCTCGTGCAGGAAGACATGCACACGGCGAGCGTGTCGCATATCGGCATCGTCGTCTGGCCCACGCTTCTCGCCTTGGCCGAATACACGCGCGCGAGCGGCGAAGATTTCGTTGCCGCCGGTGTCGCCGGCTACCAGGTGATGGCGCGCTTGGGCCGAGCGCTAATGACCAAAGAGGTCGCGAGCGCCTTCCGTCCCACCGGTCTCGTCGGCGCGATCGGCGGAGCGGCGGGCGGCGCACGGCTCCTCGGTCTCAGCGAAGACGAGACCACCAGCGCGCTCGCGCTGGCGGCGAATACAGCAGCGGGCCTGAACCAATGGCCGCTCCAAGGCAGCGACGACATGTTCTTTCACCCGGGAAACGCCGCGCGCAATGCGGTGACGTCGGTGCTCCTCGCCAAGGCCGGCGCGCGCGCTGCCGAGTCATGTCTCAATGCGCTCTTGCCTGCTTACGGCGGCCCGCCGCGCGATTCGCTCCCGCTCGAGGGCGGGTGGGAGGTCCTCGAGGTTTATCACAAGCCCGCACCCGCGTGTAACTACGCGCAGACGCCGGCGCAGGCGGCGCTCGCCGCTCTACAAAAATCGCCCCTGCGGGTCGCCGACATCGAGCACGTGGTGGTGAAGACCTTCCCCGAGGCAATCGCCTACCCGGGCTGCCACCAGGCAGGGCCTTTTCGCACGCTGCTGCAAGCGAAAATGAGCATCCAGTTCGTCGTCGCGGCAACGCTCGCCGCCGGGCGCCTCGACGACGCAGCGCTGCGCGAGTTCTCCGAAGCGAGCGATGCCGCGCGCCTTGCGCGCCGTGTGCGTCTCGAGAGCGATCTAGAATTCGCCGCGGCCTATCCGCAGCGACAAGGCGCCGAAGTGATCGTCACGCTGAAGACAGTCGAGCGCCGCAGCGCCCGCCTTCCGGCCCTACAGCCTCTGGACGCACGCGGCGTACAGCAGCGTTTCGTCACCTCGGTCTCCCGCCTGCTCGGCGAGGCTCGCGCGACGGATCTCGCGCGCGAAATCGACGCCCTGCCCGCCTTGCGTGATGCGGCCCGCATCTCGCGCCTGCTTGCGCCATGATGCCGAAGGCGCGGACGCTGCCTGGCCTCATCGACGAGCTCGCCGGACGCTATGGCGAGCGCGAAGCCGTCGTCGGCTCGGGCCAGCGCTACACCTATCGCCAGTTCCGCACGGAAGTGCGCCGCCTCGCGCGTGGGCTCCATGCGCTCGGCGTGCGCCGCGGCGACAAGGTGGCGATCCTGATGGGCAACCGCCCGGAATGGCTGATCGCCGACTTCGCGATCACGCTCCTCGGAGCCGTAATGGTCGGCGTCAACACCTGGGCCACCGCGCGCGAGTTGCAGCACATCCTCTCGCATTCCGATACGCGCTTTATCATTTGCGTCGCGCGCTTTCTCAAGCGTGACTACGCCGCGACGCTGGCGAGCCTCGATTTGCCTCAGCTCGAGCGCATCATCTACGTAGGCGAAGGTGGTGGCAGCGGCTGGCTGCCATATGGCGAGCTGCTCGCCATGGCAGGCAGCGTCTCCGAAAACGCGATCGCTGCCGCGCAAAGCAAGGTTCGGCGCGAGGACATGGCATACCTTCTCTACACCTCGGGCTCGACCTCGATGCCGAAAGGTGTCGAGATCCAGCACTACGCGCTGATCGAGAATATGTGGCACATCGGCGAGCGGCAGAAAACGACCGAGCACGACCGACTGTGGCTCGCCGTGTCGCTCTTCTGGGGCCTCGGCTGCGAGAACGCGCTCCTCAACCTCTTCACGCACGGCGGCTGCATCGTGCTGCAGGAGCACTTCGACGCAGGTGAGGCGCTGGAGCTCATCGAGCGCGAGCGCTGCACCATGTTCTACGGCACGCCGAATATGGCCCAGGCGCTCTACGAGCATCCCGACCGGCCCAAGCGCGTCCTTTCGAGCCTGCGCGGCGGCGGGACCATCGGCACGCGCGAACAGATCATGCGCGTCGTCGCGCTCGGCGCTCGCGACATCTGCAACATCTACGGCCTCACCGAGACCTACGGCAACTGCAACGTAGCCGATGTGCGCGACCCGCTCGAGAAGCGCATCGCCAGCGTCGGCCGCCCGCTTCCCGGCGTCGAGCAGCGCATCGTCGAGCCCGAGACCGGCAAAGTGCTCGGCCCGGGGCAGGTCGGCGAAATCCGCGTGAAGGGCTACGTCACGACCGGCTACTACAAGGAGCCCGAGCGCACGCGTGAGGCCTTCGACGAGCACGGCTTCTTTCGCACCGGCGACCTCGGCATGCTCGACGCCGAGGGCTACCTCCACTTCCGCGGCCGCATCAAGGAAATGGTGAAGACCGGCGGCATCAACGTGGCGCCAATCGAAGTGGAGGAAGTGCTCCTCGCCCATCCCGCGGTGCAAGCGGCATTCGTCACCGGCGTGCCGGACGCCGTGCAGGACGAGCTCCTCGCCGCGGTGATCGTTCTCAAGCGCGGCGCCGCGCTGACGGAGCGCGACGTCACCGACTACTGCCGCAAGAGCCTCGCCGCCTACAAGGTTCCTCGCCTCATCCGCTTCGCCGCCGAGGAAGAGCTGCCCCTAACCACGACCGGCAAGGTGCAGAAGAACCGCCTGGCGGGAACGTTTTTCAGCGTATAGGTAACGGCATGCCGATTCTCGAGCGGCCGCAAGGCCCATCCCTGTGCTACGAGGTGGACGATTTCACCGATCCGTGGAAGAACGCGCCCTACATCTTCCTGCAGCACGGCATGGGCCGCTCGTCGCGCCTGTGGTACGGCTGGGTGCCGTACCTGAGCCGCTTCTTCAAGGTCGTGCGCGCGGATCTGCGGGGCTACGGCGCGTCCTCGCCGCTCGACACGAGCCGCCCGCCGAAGATCGAGGACTATATCGGCGACCTGCTCGCAATCATGGACGCGCTCGGTGCCGATTCGGTTCACTACTGCGGCGACTCGTTCGGCGGAATCATCGGCATGGTGCTCGCCGCCACGCATCCCGAACGCGTGCGCACGCTGACCCTTCTATCGTCGCCGGTCTATCTCGACGAGCAGAACGTAGGCAGAGTAAAGCTGGGACGGCCCTCCTGGCAGGCTGCGCTCCACGAGCTTGGCCCGAAGGGATGGGCGCAGGCGCTGCACGACGGCGTTCTGATGGGCAAGGACGCCGATCCGGCCTTGGCGGCGTGGTTTGCACAGGACATGGGCGGCTCGCGGCTGGAAACGCTCCTCGCCATGGCCGAGCTCGCCATGGCATCCGACGCCACGCCGTACCTGCCGCGGATCAGCGCGCCGGTGCTCGGCTTGTACCCTACGCACGGCACGCTCACCAGTTCCAGACAGGAGGAGCTCCTGAGAACGCACGTTCGAAATCTGAAATACGTCCGCCTGCCGTCCAAATACCACATGGCGCAACACATCGCGCCTGCGAGCTGCGCGCGGCTGCTGCTGCATTTCGCCGCCCAGCATGACGGTACGACCTGCCACGAATAATCTGGAGCGATCGATGAATAGACTGATGACGAGCTTTGCCGCACTTCTCTGCGCGTGCTTCGCGACCACGGCCGCCGCCCAATATCCCGATAAGCCGATCCGCCTGGTGGTGCAGTACGGTGCCGGCGGCAGCACCGACGTGCTGGCCCGATTGGTCGGCCAAAAGCTGGCCGAGGCGCACGGGTGGAAGGTGATCATCGATAACCGCCCCGGTGCCAACGGCGTCCTCGCAACCGACGCCGTCGCGAAAGCGCCGCCCGACGGCTACACGCTGCTGTTCAACACGAATTCCGACACGGCCAACGTCACGCTGCTCGACAATCTGCCTTACGACCTCGAGCGCGACTTCGCCCCCATCACGGTGGTCGGCGCCATGCCGCACCTCGTAGTGGTCAATCCGGCGCTGCCGGTGAAGACGGTTGCGGACCTGATCGCGCTGGCGAAGCAGAAGCCGGGCGCGCTGAATTTCGCTTCCGTAGGCATCGGCTCCACGCCGCACCTTGCCGGCGAGCTGTTCAACAGCATGGCGCACGTCAACATCGTGCACGTGCCCTACAAGGGCAGCGCGCAAGCGATTAGCGACGTGATAGGCGGCCAGGTGCAGGTGATGTTTCTCGGCGCGGTTTCCGGACTGCCGCATGTCAATGCCGAGAAGCTGCGCATGCTTGCCGTGACGACCAGCAAGCGCCTGCCGATCATCCCTAACGTGCCGACGGTCGCCGAGGCGGCGGGCTTGCCGGACTACGACGCCAGCACCTGGTGGGGGATGCTGGCGCCTGCCGCCACGCCACAGGCCACCGTCACGCAGATTCACAAGGCCGTCGTTCGAGTCCTGGAAGCGCCGCCGGTCGTGGAGTTCCTTGCGAAGCTGGGGGCTTATCCCGTCGGCAGCACCCCCAGCGAGTTCGCCGCTTTCCAGAAAGCGGAGATCGTCAAATGGGGCAAGATCCTGCGCGGCTCGGACGCGAAAGCGAAGTGAGCTAGCCGGGCGAGTGCTTCTCGACGTACGCGTTGGGGTCCTTGTCGACTGCTCGCACACCGGCGAAGTGCGCGGCCTCGAAGGTGGCGAAGGCGACGGCGAGGTCGTGGCGCGCCTGCAGCGCGGCATTGCGCCGGAAATCGGTAAGCCCCTCGCGCTCCTCTTCCGCCATGTGGTCGCCGTTGGCCTTTTTCGCCGCCCCCACGGGGGCGCGCCAGCCGCGGCTGCCGAGCGCATGCCTGGCGACTGCCGCAACCGCGTCGCGGATCTGGTTGTCATCGCGGATGGCGTGCTCGGTCTCGTCCTCGGCGTCGGCCTTGCCGCCGGCGCCCTTGCCCACCCGCAATAGCTCCGGATAGAAAAGCTGCTCTTCCGCCTCGGCGTGGATCTCGAGGAACGCCGACAGCCGCTGCCAGATCGCGCCCAGCGCTCGGGTATCGGCGGGGTCGATCTCATCGAGGATCGCGAATAGGCGCCGCTGCTCGTGGTGGTCGTCCAGGATCAACTGGGTGATGTCGATGGTGCTTCTCCTTCAACTTGCGAGCGGGTCGGCGTCGAGGCGGGCGACGATGCCCTCGAGGTCGCGATGCGGCGCCGGATAGCGCTTGAGCACCAGCGGGTCGTGCCCCGGGATGACATGCTGCGGCGAGTCGGCGAGCGCGTAGGCGCGCTTGTGCCCCGCGAGCATGTCGGCCACGTTGTAGACGATCGGGAACGGGCGCGCCTGCTCCATGTTGGCGTAGTAGTGGCTCGCGTCGGAGGCGAGCACCACCCAGCCGCGCCTGGTCCATACGCGCACCATCTGCAGTCCCATGGTGTGACCGCCGACGAAGTGCACGCTGAGACCCGGAGCGAGCTCCTCGTCGCCGTCGTGGAATACCGCCCGGCCGCTGTAGACGCGGCGCACCATCTGCACCACGTCCTCGACGTCGTAGGCATTGCCTAGCATGGCGTGGCACATGCAGCGGCCGGTGGAATAGAACATCTCCTTGTCCTGCACGTGGAAGCGCGCGCGCTGGAAGAGGTCATGGTTGCCGGCGTGGTCGTAATGCATGTGCGTAATGATCACGTCCTCGATCCGGTCGGGGTCGACGTCGAGCGCCTTCAGCCCCGCGCTCGGACAGCGCATGACGTTGCGGCCGCGGGCCTTGCCCACCTCGGCGCTGAAGCCGGTGTCGACCAACCAGCTGCGCTGCGCGCCCTTGATCACCCAAACGAAGTAGTCGATCGGCATCGGCCCGTTGTGCGGGTCGCCGCCGAGAAAATTCTCGGAGGAGAGGCGCTGGTGGTCGCCATACTTGATGGCGTAGATCTCGTAGGGCCTGGGGTTATTCCCATGGTCAGCCATGGCGCCCTCCCCTCACCTCGACGCCGGCGTGGCGCTCGAGCACGCGGATCAGCTCGGTGAAGTCCTTGTCCGGGCCGATCTCCTGGTTGGCGAGCTCCCAGATGCGGCGCACCGCGCTTGCCACCCACATCTGCGCCCCCGCCGCCTCGGCCTCCTCCAGGCACAGCTTCACGTCCTTGGTCATGAGGCCCGTGGCGAAGCCGAAGTCGAAAGTGCGCGGCAGGATCGAGCGCGGGAACTCGTCCTGCGAGGCGGTGTTGCGGCCGCTGCCCGCGTTGATAACATCGATCATGATCGTGGGATCGAGGCCGACCTTGGTGCCGAACACTACGACCTCGGACGTAGCGGCGACGGCGGTCGCGGAGAGCAGGTTGTTGCAGAGCTTCATGGTCTGCCCCATTCCGGGATGCTCGCCGATGTGGAAGACCTTGCCGATGTGCTTCAACATCGGTTCGAGCTCGGTGTAAAGCGAACGCTTGCAGGCCACCATCACCGCGAGCGTGCCCTTCACTGCGCCGGAGACGCCGCCGCTCACCGGCGCATCGACGGCGATGATGCCTTTCTTCGCGAGCGCCGCGGCGATCTCGCGCGCCATGGTGGCGCCGGTGGTGGAGAGGTCGATCACCGTCTTCACTTTGCTTCCGGAGCTGACGCCGTTCGCGCCGAGCGCGACTTCGCGCACGATGGGCGGGGTGGGCAGGCTGAGCAACACCGTGTCCACCACGGAGCCTACTTCGGCCGCCGAGCCGACCGCGCGTGCGCCCTTTGCCACGAGCGCATTTACCGAATCCTTGTTGATGTCGTAGACGGTGAGCTGGTAGCCGGCGTCGGCGAGACGCGTGGCCATCGGCTGGCCCATGCGGCCAACACCGATGAATCCGACATGTTTCACTATGAGGCCTCCTCTTGGGCGAATGCCCGCGCGATTCTACGCGTGCTAAATTCCGCGCCCAGGACCGCGATGCATAATTTCCCGGACGTCGCCTGGATGGAGCACTACCGCGACCGCGTTAACGCGGATCCGGAAATGGCAGTGATCGGCGGCTGGTTCAGCACTTCGGTGTCGCTCAGCTTCGGCGAGCGCCGCTACATCGTGCGCATGGAGCGCGGCACGATGACCGACATCAACCCCGCTCCGCGCATCGATTCCCGGTCTTCGTTTGGCTTTCGCGCGCCGATGGACGTGTGGCGCAAGTTTGTGAGCCCCGAGCCGCCTGCGCTCTACCACGACTTCTTCGCGATGCTGATGCGCGTGCCCGAGTTCGTGCTGGAGGGCGATAGTCTCGTCGCCATGCAGAACGCGCGGGCACTTCAGCGCATGATGAACCTGATGCGCGGCTGATGGCGGAATACGAGCCGATCAGCGGGCGCTACGTCCGCGCGGGCGAGCACCGCATCTACTTCGAGGAGGCGGGCGATGGCATTCCGCTTCTTTGCCTGCACACCGCGGGCGCCGACAGCCGCCAATGGCGCCATGTCCTGAACGACGGCGAGATCACGCGGTGCTTCCGCGTGATCGCCTTCGATCTCCCCTATCACGGGCGCTCGAACCCGCCGGAGCGATGGTGGCTGCATCGCTACCGGCTGACGACCCAGGGCTACCTCGAGATCATCCGTGCCTTCTGGAAGACGCTCGAGCTCGCGCGGCCGGTGGTCATGGGCTGCTCGATGGGCGGCGCGATCACGCTGCGCATAGCGGCCGATTACCAGGACGAGCTCACCGGTATCGTCGGGCTCGAGGCGACCGCGTACGCGCCCGGACGGTACAACGATTACTTGCATCATCCAGCGGTGCACGGCGGCGAGCTCTGCGCGAGCTACACGCTCGGCCTTTGCGCACCGAAAAGCCCGGAGGCCGCGAAGCGCGAGAACTGGTGGTACTACAGCCAGGGCGGGCCGGGCGTGTATGCCGGCGATGTCCACTACTACAGCTTCGACTGGGATGCGCGCGAGCATCTGAAGCGCATTGACACGCGCAAGTGCCGCGTCTCCCTACTTACCGGCGAGTACGACTATTCGTGCACTCCAGCGATGACCGAGGCCGTCGCGGCTGAAGTTCCGGGCTGTCGCATGACGATCATGAAGGGCATGGGGCATTTCCCCATGATCGAGAACTATCCCGCGTTCCGGCCGTTCTTGCTTCGCGAGCTCGACTTCATGTCTAGTCGAGCTTGATGCCGACTTCCTTCACCACTCTTGCGTACTTCTCGTAGTCGCGCTTGATGAGCGCGGCGAACTCGGGTCCCGCGAGGAAGAACGGTTCGAGGCCGCCCGCGCTATTGAATTTGGCCTTGGTGTCCTGGGCCTCGAGCGCGCGCTTCAGCTCGTCGCGCAGCCGATCGATGACCGGGTCAGGCGTGCCGGCCGGCGCGAAGATCGCGAGCCAAATCGAATTGTGGAACCCGGGATAGAACTCGCCGATCGTCGGCAGATCCGGGTACTGCGGCGAGCGCTTCTCGCCGGAGACGGCGAGCGCGCGCAGACGTCCTGCCTTGATCTGCGCGGCATTCGAGCTCCCGGCCCACATGGCGGCAGTCTCACCGGAGACCGTCGCCATGGTCGCGGGCGCGCCGCCCTTGTAGGGCACGTGCACGAGCTCGATGCCCGCGCGGCGCTTCAGCATCTCCATCGTCAGATGATGCTGGCTGCCGTTGCCGCCCGAAGCATAGGTGAGGGGCGGATTCGCCTTCTTCGCATACTCGATGAATTCCGGGAATGTTTTTGCCGGAAGCGAAGGATTGATCGCCAGCACGAACTGATTCGCCGCGACCGTCGACACTGGCGCGAGGTCGTGCAGCGTGTCGAGCGGCATCTTCTTGTAGAGGTGCGGGTTGATCACCACCTGGCTGTCGGCGATGAGCGCAAGCGTGTGCCCGTCCGGCGTCGCGTGCGCGACGTACTCGGAAGCGACGTTGCCGTTTGCGCCGGGCTTGTTTTCCACGACCACCGGCTGGCCGAGGCTTTCCTGCAGCTTCGCCGCGAGCACGCGCGCCGCGATGTCGGGCGCCCCGCCCGGCGGGATGGGAACGATCAGATGGACGGGGCGCGACGGGTATTGCGCCCACGCGCTCGTCGCAAAGACGAGCGCGAGAAGGAAAAGCCGGACTTTCAACGCCCCTGCTTCGGCCCCGCCTGCTTCGCTCCCGCCTTTTGCAGCCGCCGCGCGCGCTTCATGACGAGATCGATGCGCGCCAGCCGCTCCGGGGCGTCGCCCTGCGCGATGCCCTTCGCGAGCTCGCGCTTGCGCCATGCGTCGAGCGACATGCGCGTGTCGATGGCTTGCTGCAGCCGCTGGGCGATCGTCTCGGGAATGCGAATTTCGGCCACGTTGTCCTCCTCCACTCACAAACGGTTAGGCGCGGGGTAGGCGCGATTGGACTCGAACCAACGACCCCTACCATGTCAAGGTAGTGCTCTAACCAGCTGAGCTACGCGCCTAGGGAGGCCGGATTTTATACTAGGCCATGTCCCTGGAGCTCATCCTCTGGCGCCACGCCGACGCGGAAGACGGCGCCGACGACCTGGCCCGGCGGCTGACAGCGAAGGGGGAAAAGCAGGCGGCGGCCATGGCAAAGTGGCTGCGGCCGCACCTGCCCAGCCAGTACACGCTCCTTGCGAGCCCGGCAGTCCGAGCGCAGAAAACCGCCGCCGCTCTTGGCTCAAAAATTTTTACCGACGTTTCGCTCGCCCCGGGGGCGGCGCCTTCCGCCATCCTCGCGGCGGCGCGGCGACACGACGGCTTGGTGCTGATCGTCGGCCATCAGCCGGACCTCGGCCGGGCCGCGGCGCAGCTCATCGCGCGCACCGAGAGCGATTGGCACATCGAGAAAGGCGCGATCTGGTGGCTCGAGGGGGAGGCGCCCGCGCGCATCAAGGCAGCGCTGTCACCCGAATTCGTGTAGTTGCGGCCGAAGATTCACCGGCCGACTTGCAGCACTGAGACCTTCCGGTCGGAGAGGCCGTTGACGGTGAGCTTCATGCCGACGGACTTCCAGTGATCCGTTTCCGACTCGAGCGCGGCGGCCGAGAGCGGATTCTCCTCGAGCCAGGACTGCGGTAGATCGATCGCGAAACCGCCGGCATCCGCGGCGACGCGCAGGAACGGCAGCTTGGCATCGGTGCGCCGGCGCAGGATGAGGGCGGCGATCCGTAGGGCGAAGGCGAGCTTCCAGTCGGCGCCTTCCAGCCCTGCGTCCTGCATCTTGCCGAGCTTGCCGCGATGCGCGAGGACGATGCGCGCAAGGCGCGCCTGCTCCATGCGCGAGAACCCCGGCATGTCGGCGTGCGAGAGGACGTACGCCGAATGCTTGTGGTACTGCGCGTGCTCGATCGAGAGGCCGATGTCCGCGAGGCGCGAGCTCCAGTCGAGGAGCTGCCGGTCGGCATCGTCGTCGCGCTCCGCCCCGGGCGCGAGCGCGTCGTAGAGGGTGAGCGCCAGACTTTTCAGGCGCTCGGCGTGCGCAGAATCCACGTGATAGCGGCGCATGAATTGCGCGACCGTCACTTCGCGCATATCGCGGTGCTCGACGCGCCCGAGCAGGTCCCAGAGCACGCCGTGGCGCAGCGCGCCCTCCGACACCTTCATCGCTTCGATGCCGAGCTCGTCGAACACCGCCTTCATGATCGCGACGCCGCCCGGCAGCACCGGCGCCCGGTTCGCCCGCAGCCCGCCGAGGCGCTCCGGATCGGCGCGCTCGTGCTTGATGAGGAGCGCGCGCAGGCGCTCGAGTCCCTCGCGCGTCAACCCTTCGGCGGCAAAGCCGTTCTCGCGCAGGATGTTCTCGAGCGAGCGCGCCGTGCCCGAAGAGCCGACGGCTTCGTCCCAGCTCGCTGCGCGATACGCCTGCAGGATGCCGGCGAGCTCCTGGCGCGCGGCGAGCTCGGCCGCCCTCATTGCCGGCTTGTCGATCTTGCCGTCGCGGAAGTATTTCAGGCTGTAGGAGAGACATCCCATGTAGAGCGACTCCGTGAGCTGCGGATCGAGCCCGGTGCCGATGATGAACTCGGTCGAGCCGCCGCCGATGTCGACCACCAGGCGCCGCTCGGCCGACGCGGGCAGTGCGTGCGCGACGCCGAGATAGATGAGGCGCGCTTCTTCGCGACCCGAGATCACCTCGATCGGAAAGCCGAGCACCGCGCGCGCTTCACGCAGTAACTGGCCCGAGTTCTTCGCGACGCGCAGCGCGTTCGTGCCGACCGCGCGCACGCCCTGGCGCGCAAAGCCGCGCAGCCGCTCGGCGAACTTGGCGAGCGCTTCGAGCGCGGCCGCCTGCGTCGCCCGATCGATGCGTTTCTCCGCGGTCAGCCCGGCGCCGAGGCGCACCACCTCGCGCACGGCATCGAGCGGATAGATCTGCCGATCGACCACGCGGCCGATCTCGAGGTGAAAGCTGTTCGAGCCGAGGTCGACCGCGGCGAGTGTTTCGTGACGCGCCATGTGCCAAACGTAGCACGGGTGTCGGAGTTGCGTCGGGCTGGGGCAGGCGCACCCGCGGGTTAGAATTTTTCTGCGCCGCATCGCGCGCATGAGTCGCCATGAACCGCCGCATTCCCACGCCCGCCCAGTTCGTCAACCGCGAGCTCGGCATCCTCGGCTTCAACCGCCGCGTGCTCGCGCAGGCGGCGGATGATTCGGTGCCGCTGCTTGAGCGACTCGTATTCCTCACGATCGTCTCTTCGAATTTGGACGAGTTCTTCGAGATTCGCGTCGCCGGCCTCAAGGAATCGATCAAGCTCGGCCTGCATGACGCCGGGCCCGATGCGCGCAGCGCGGCCGAAGTATTCGAGGCGGTGAGCCGCGAAGCGCATGCGCTCGTCGCCGAGCAATACAAGCTCCTGAACGAGGTGCTGCTGCCCTCGCTCGCGCGCGAAGGCATTGTCTTTCCGCGCCGCGAGGAATGGACCGCGGCCCAGCGGCAGTGGATCCGCGATTACTTCTTCCGCGAGCTCCTGCCGGTGCTCACGCCGATCGGCCTCGATCCGGCGCATCCGTTCCCGCGCGTGCTGAACAAGAGCCTGAACTTCGCCGTCGAGCTCCAGGGGCGCGACGCTTTCGGGCGCAGCTCGCGCGCCGCCATCGTGCAGGCGCCGCGCGCGCTGCCGCGACTGATCCGGCTGCCGCAAGCGCACGCGGGGGCGCAATACGCGTTCGTCTTCCTCTCTTCCATCCTGCACGCGCATGTCGGCGAGCTTTTCACCGGGATGAACGTCCTCGGCTGCTATCAGTTCCGAGTGACGCGCAACTCGGATCTCTTCGTCGACGAGGAAGAAATCCAGAACCTGCATACGGCGCTCCAGGGCGAGCTCCTGCACCGGCATTTCGGTGACGCCGTGCGCCTCGAGGTCGCGGACAACTGCTCGCTCGGCATGGTCGAGTTCCTGTTGCAGCAGTTCGGGTTGCGCGAGCCCGATCTCTACCGCGTGGAAGGGCCGGTCAACCTCTATCGCCTGCGGGAAGTGCCCGAGCAGGTGGAGCGGCCGGCGCTCAAGTACCCGCCTTTCACGCCGGCGCTGCCGCAGCCGCTCAGTACGCCCGATCTCTTCGAGGTGCTGAAAAAGCAGGATGTGCTGCTTCATCATCCGTTCCAATCGTTCCTGCCGGTGATCGATTTCATCCGCACCACGGCCAACGATCCGAGCGTCATCGCCATCAAGCAGACGGTCTATCGCACGGGCACCGACTCGGAGCTGATGGAAATCCTGATCGACGCCGCGCGCAAGGGAAAGGAAGTCACCGTGGTCGTCGAGCTGATGGCGCGCTTCGACGAGGAGGCGAATCTCAACTGGGCGGCGCGCCTCGAAGAGGTGGGCGCCCATGTCGTCTACGGGGTCGTCGGCCACAAGACGCACGCCAAGATGGCGCTCATCGTGCGGCGCGAAGAGCGGACGCTTCGCCGCTACGCCCATCTCTCGACCGGCAACTACCACCCGAAGACTGCACGCCAGTACACCGACTTCGGGCTCTTCACGGCGAACGAGGAGCTTTGCGCGGATGTGGCCGAAGTGTTTCAGCAGCTAACGGGCCTCGGGCGCGCGGTGCGGTTGAGGCACGTTTGGCAGTCGCCCTTTACGCTCCACCGGCGCATCATCGGCGCGATCCGCAACGAGGCGAAGCTCGCCGCCGAGGGCAAGCCGGCGCGCATCATCGGCAAGATGAACGCGCTCCTCGAGCCGCAGATCATCGAAGAGCTCTACGCGGCCTCCGCGGCCGGCGTGAAGATCGACCTCATCGTGCGCGGCGTTTGCGCGCTGCGTCCGGGTATCGAGGGGCTCTCGGAGAATATCCGCGTGCGCTCGATCGTCGGCCGCTTCCTCGAGCATTCGCGCATCTTCTATTTCGAAAACGGCGGCGCCGAGGACGTGTACCTGGCGAGCGCCGACTGGATGGCGCGCAACTTCTTCCGCAGGATCGAGCTCTGCTTTCCCGTGCTCGACCCGGCGCTAAAGAAACGCGTGGTCCGCGAAGGGCTGCTCAGCTACCTCGAAGACAACTGCCACGCCTGGGCGATGCACTCCGACGGCAACTACGAGCGTCTGCGGCCGCGCCGCGGCGCCAAGTCCCGCTCGGCGCAGGACGAGCTGCTGAGCGCGCTCACCGCCGGCGCCAGCGTCGAGGCGCGCGCACCGGCGCCCGCGCCCGCCGCGAAGACCGCGCAAAGCCCGACTTAGCCGCGCGCAACGCGAATCACGCCCTTCAGCTCGCGCACGATGGCAAACGCGCGCTTGAGCTGCGCGAGATCGCCGACGTCGAAGGTGAAGCGCATGAAGGCGAGATCGTCGCGGCTTTGCGTGCGCACGGCGGTGACGTTGATCTTCTCGCGTGCGAGTGCATCGCCGATATCGCGCAGCAGCCCTCGCCGGTCGGCGGCGGTAACCACCATGTCCACCGTGTAGCTGCCGGTCGCCTCGCCCCACTGGGTGTCGATCAACCGCTCGGGCTGCGCCTCCGCGAGCCGCTTCAGGCTCGGGCAGTCCTCGCGGTGCACCGACACGCCTTTGCCGCGCGTGATGAAACCGCGGATCGGATCGGGCGGCACCGGCTTACAGCACTTCGCGAGCTGCGTCATCAGCCGCTCGACGCCGCCGACTGCGAGCACGCCGGCCTTCGCGGTAGTTCGGGGACGGAGCCCGATCTGCCGTGAGCTACGTCCCCGAATGGGTTCGGGCTCCGTCCCCGAACTAATTCGGGCTCCGTCCCCGAATTCGCGCAGCGCGCCCTGGAGCTGGCGCACGTTCACCTCGTCGCGCGCAATGGCGATGAAGAGGTCCTCCGGTTTCTTGAAGCCGAGGCGCGTAGCGAGCGCCTCGTGGCTCGCGTGCGCGGCGCCTTCGCGCTTTAGCTCCTTCTCGAGCACCGCGCGTCCCTGGGCGAGCGTCTCGGCATGCGCTTTGGCGTTGAACCATTGCCGGATCTTCTGGCGCGCGCGGCCGCTTTTTGCGAAGCCGCGCTCGGGGTTCAGCCAATCGCGCGAGGGGCCGCCCGCCTTGGTGGTGATGATCTCGACGCGCTCGCCGCTTTTCAGCGGCGTATCGAGCGGCACGATGTGTCCGTCGACGCGCGCGCCGCGGCAGCGGTGGCCGAGATCGCTGTGCAGCGCGTAGGCGAAATCGATCGGTGTCGCGCCCGCCGGGAGGTCGATCACCTTGCCCTGCGGCGTGAGGACATACACCGTGTCGTCGAGGCGCGCCTGCTTGGTGGTGCTCGCCCAGTCGGCCACCTCGTCGCGCCACGCGAGGAGCTCGCGCAGCCAGGCGATCTTTTGCTCGAAGCCGCGGTCGCCCCGCTCGGGTTTGCCGCCCTCCTTGTAGCGCCAATGCGCGGCGACGCCGAACTCGGCGTGGCGGTGCATCTCCTCCGTGCGGATCTGCACCTCGAGCGTCTTGCTCTCGGGACCGATGACCGCGGTGTGCAGGGATTGGTAAAGATTGCCCTTCGGCCGCGAGATGTAGTCGTCGAACTCCTTTGGAATCGGCTGCCACAGGTTATGCACGACGCCGAGCGCGGTGTAGCAGTCCTTGACGCTCGGCACGATGACGCGCAGCGCGCGCACGTCGTAGACCTGGCCGAAGTCGAGCGACTTCGTGCGCATCTTGTTCCAGATCGAATAGATGTGCTTCGGCCGTCCGTGAATTTCGCCTTTCACGCCTGCCGCTTCGAGCTCGCGCTCGAGCTCGCCGATCGCGCGGCGGATGTATTGCTCGCGCTCAAGGCGCTTCTCGTCGAGCATGCCGGCGATGCGCTTGTAGAGCTCGGGCTCCAAAAAACGGAACGAGAGATCCTCGAGCTCCCACTTCATCTGGAAGACGCCGAGGCGATTGGCGAGCGGCGAATAGATGTCGAGGCTCTCGCGCGCATAGGCGGCGCGCTCCGGACCCGGGTTGCGCGCGAACCAGCGGAGCGTCTGCGTGCGGCTCGCCAGCCGGATCAGCACCACGCGCACGTCCTCCACCATGCCGAGGACCATTTTCCTAAGCACTTCGTTTTGCTCGACCGCGCTCGAGCGCGTCGCGAGGCGAAGCTGGTAGAGCTTCTCCACGCCGGCCGCGAGACTCGCGATCTCGTCGCCGAACTCGGCGCGCAGCTTCTCCGGCTCGACGTGCTTGGGCGCGGCGAAGAGCAGACCGGCGATGCGCCCCGGCCCGTCCAGCTCGATGGCCGCAAGGTTCGCCGCCAGTCCCACGGCATGCGCCCAGGTCGGCTCGCCGGTCGAGAGCACCCGGCCGGCGTAGATCGGCTCGGCGAATTCCAGCGCGCGCGCCATGCGCATGCGCTCCGCGGGCGATAGTCCCTCGGCGAGCGTATCGAGCACGCCGGCCGCGCTTTGCGGGTGCAGCTGCACGACCTTCAGGTCACCTGAACGCATGCGCTATTTTACGGACCATGGGTTGGCTGACCGAATGGCGACGCCGCCGCGTGCTCGCCAGGCATCAGATCGACGATGAGCTCTGGGAGCGCGTCACGCGTCCGCTCGGCTTTCTGCCGCGCACGCCAAAGCTTCGCGAGCTCGCCCTTCTCTTCCTCGCCGAGAAGGAGTTCGCCGGCGCCCACGGCGTGGCAGTCACCGATTACATCCGCCTGTCGATCGCCGCGCAGGCGTGCCTGCCGATTCTCGAGCTCGGCCTTGACTGGTACGCGGGCTGGCGCGGCATCGTCGTCTACCCCGGCGACTTTCGCGTGCGTCGCCACGAGGTCGACGAGAACGGCGTGGTGCACGAATGGGAGGACGAGCTCGTGGGGGAAGCGATGCCGGGGGGACCGGTGGTGCTGTCCTGGGACGCTCTCGCGCACGATCCGGCGATGAACGTGGTGATCCACGAGTTCGCGCACAAGCTCGACATGATGAACGGGGAAGCCGATGGTGTGCCGCCGCTCCATGTCGGCATGGACCGGCGCGCCTGGCGGGCTGCTTTCGCGCACGCCTACGGGGGATTCTGCGACGCCGTCGATCGCGGCAAAGCCACGTGGCTCGATCCTTACGGCGCCGAGCATCCGTCCGAATTTTTTGCCGTGGTAAGCGAAGCGTTCTTTCGCGAGCCACAGGAGACGAAGCGTCGCTACCCGGATGTGTACGGCCAGCTCGCCCTCTTCTACCGCCAGAACCCGGCGGCGTCATAATTCGATCCGATGCCGCTTCCGCCGCCGCCGCCCACCTCCGATCGCACCGCGCGCGAGCGCTATCTGCGCCTGCACGCCATCGACATCTATGACCGCGTGACGGACAGCCGCCGCCATTTCGTTCGCGTCGATGAACTCTGCCGGCGCGCAGCGGCCGCGTTCCCCGAGCTCCTGCCCGGCGATGCCGCGCTCGCCGAGGAAGCGCCGCGGCTGCAAAAGGACAAGCGCGGTCTGGAGATCGACCAGGGACTTTTTCTCTCCGCAGTGCTCGCCGACCCGATCGCCGGCGCGCATCTTTGCCACGCCATGCTGCTGCCGCATCCGCGGGCGGAAGCGCGTCTTGCGGAATTCGAGCGCGCCGGCGAGCTCGACCTTGGCGGCGCGCGCGTACATCGCGAGGGACGTGCCGCCGTGGTGACGATGAACAATCCGCGCTTTTTGAACGCGGAAGATGAATCGACGCTCGAGCCGCTAGAGCTCGCCATCGACCTCGCGCTCCTCGACCGCGCAAGCGAGATCTGCGTGCTGCGCGGCGCACCGGTCGCCCACCCGCGCTACGAAGGCAAACGGCTCTTTGGCGCCGGCATCAATCTCACGCATCTCTACCAGGGCAAGATCCGCTACCTCTGGTACCTGCTGCGCGACCTCGGCCTCGTGAATAAGCTCTACCGCGGCCTCGCGCGGCCCGAGGTATGGCCGGAGGTGGATTGCATAGAGAAGCTCTGGATCGGCGCCCTCGAGGGCTTTGCCATCGGCGGGCATTGCCAGACGGTGCTCACGCTCGACTACGTGCTCGCCGCCGAGGACGCCTACATGACGCTGCCGGCGCGCAAGGAGGGCATCATTCCCGGCGCCGCCAATTTGCGCCTTTCGCGTTTCGTCGGCGCGCGCCTCGCGCGCCAGGCGGTGATGGCCGAGCGGCGCTTCGATTGCGCGAGTCCGGAAGGGCGCCTCATCTGCGACGAGATCGTGCCCGCTCGCGAGATGGACGCCGCCCTCGCGCGCACGGTGGCGAAGCTGACGGGCTCCGGGGTCGTGAGCGCCTCGAGCAACCGCCGCGCCTTCCGCATCGTCGAGGAGCCGCTCGACAGTTTCCGCCGCTACATGTCAGTCTATGCGCGCGAGCAGGCGCATTGCCACTTCAGCCCGGCGCTGATCGCGAATCTCGAGAGGAACTGGAATGCCGCGTCCCGCCGCGCCTGAGATGATCCTGGTCCTGCACGGGCCGAACCTGAACCTCTTCGGCCGGCGCGAGCCGCACATCTACGGCTCGACCACGCTCGAGCAGATCAACGAGCGCATTCGCGCGCTCGCGGCCAAGATCGACGTGCAGGTCTCGATCGTGCAATCGAACCACGAGGGCGCGCTGGTCGATGCTTTCCACGAGCACATGGACCAGGCCGCCGGCGCGCTCATCAACCCCGGCGGGCTCACGCAATACAGCGTGTCGCTGCACGACTGCATCAAGGCCATGCCCTTCCCGGTGATCGAGGTGCATCTCTCGAACCTTGCGACCCGCGAACCATGGCGACACCACTCGATCATCTCCTCCGCCGTGAAAGGCACGGTGCAAGGCCTCGGCTGGCGCTCGTACACCGCGGCGCTCCGCACC
>JBHELS010000091.1:0-3904 GCA_046263015.1 Burkholderiales bacterium
GACGGACTACATGTTCCTGCAGAAGAAGAGCGACAAGGACATCAAGGGCCTCGAGGATTTGAAGGGCAAGACCATCACCGTGAACAAGGGCTCGGCGTACGAGACCTGGGCCAAGGCGAACGCCGAAAAGTACGGCTTCAAATACGACGTCTACGGCACCAACGCCGACGCCGTGCAGGCGGTGCTCTCGGGCCGCGCTGACGCCAACATGGCGGGCCACACGGTGGTGCTATGGGCGGCGAAGCAGAACCCGGCGGTTAAGGCCACCTACACCTACAAGACGGGCCTCGTCTGGGCGATGCCCTTCCGGATCGACGACAAGGAAGGCCGGGCGCAGGTAAACAACGTGCTGAAGTGCAT
The DNA here is from genome assembly GCA_046263015.1 of Burkholderiales bacterium. GTDB lineage: Bacteria > Pseudomonadota > Gammaproteobacteria > Burkholderiales > SG8-39 > SCGC-AG-212-J23. The sequence continues at coordinate 361 of JBHELS010000091.1, forward strand.
GAAGCAAGACGGCACGGTCGCCCGGCTCTATGAGAAGTGGTTCGGCATCAAGCCGGAGAAGGATTCGTGGGTGTACAAGGTCGCGCCGGGCCATGGCGTACCGGACATGCCGGGCTATGACCCCGGCCCGTATCCGCCGAAGTGCTCCTGATATCGACATCCTAGAAGTCAGGAGGCTGCACAAATCCTTCGGCACCCTCGAGGTGCTGAAGGGCATCGACCTCGCCGTGGCGCAAGGCGAGCTTGTCTTCATCATCGGCCCTTCGGGCTCCGGCAAATCGACGCTCCTTCGCTGCTGCAACCGGCTCGAGGAGCCGAGCCGCGGCTCGGTGGTGGTCGACGGCACCGAAATCACGCGCGCCGATGTCGACATCAATCGTGTGCGCCAGAAGATCGGCATGGTGTTCCAGTCGTTCAACCTCTATCCGCACATGAACGCGCTCGGGAACGTGACGCTGGCGCTGCGCAAAGTGCAGCGCCTCGACCGCGCCGAAGCCGAGGCGAAGGGCATGGCGGCCCTCACGCGGGTCGGCCTCGCCGAAAAGGCGAAGGCGTATCCGAACGAGCTTTCGGGCGGCCAGCAGCAGCGAGTCGCGATCGCGCGCGCGCTCGCGCTCGAGCCGCGCATCCTGCTTTTCGACGAGCCGACGAGCGCACTCGACCCCGAGCTCGTGGGCAGCGTGCTAAAGGTGATGCGCGAGCTGCGCGAATCGGGCATGACGATGGTGGTCGTGAGCCACGAGATGCAATTTGCGCGTGCCGCCGCCGACCGCGTGGTGTTCATGGACGGCGGCCTGATCCTCGAGCAGGGAGAGCCGGAGAAGATCTTTTCCCGCCCCGACCATGCGCGCGTAGGCGAATTCGTCGCCCGCATCGCGAGCCACCATTAATCGCAAAACCGGCTTCTTCAGTGCCGATCCGCAGCCAAAACGCTCCCGCCGGGCATGATCGCGTTGTTCAAACCAAATTCAATGTGGTCGCGGTCATTCGCGACTATCTGTTCATACCTTCGCCAAATGATCCAGCTCGGTGCGTCCGCGCTAAGGAATCGGATCCGACCTCCGAAAGCTGCTTATCTCCTGGGCTAACCGAGCGATTTGCCGCGAAAGGGGTTGCACCTCCGAGAGAGGGCAGACCGCCCAGAAGCGGATCGGCTGGACGGCGGGAGCCGTCTTCAGGAGCACGAGGTCGCCGGCCTTGACGGCGGCGGCGAAAAGCGAGGGGGGTAGGATGCTGATGCCGACGCCGGCGATGGTGAGCGAAGCCACCGTTGCGATGCTGTTGCAGTAGTTCACGACCCGCGGCGTAGCGCGGCCGCGTTGGAACCACGTCTCGATCACCGCGGCGAGATTGGATTCGCGCGAGACGGTGATGATCGGCCAGTTCTCGAGCTGCCGCGGGCCAAGCGGCCGCTTAGGGATCTTGAGCTGCGGGCTCGCCATCCAGGCGAATTCCAGGCTGCCGAGGCTCTCGGTCATGACGTCGGTCTGCGCGATCGGCTCCGGGAGAAGGATGACGTCGTAATCGCCGGCGGCGAGGCGCGCCCACAGCCGCGCGGTGATGTCGACGTCGATCTCGAGGATCGCCTGCGGGTACTCGCGGTTGACCCGGCTGACGAGGTTGGATAGCCAGCTGAGGGCGATGGATTCGCTGACGCCGACGCGCACGCGGCCCTCGAGGCCGCGCAGGTCCGCGACGCTGTGCACCAGGTGCGAGGACAGGGAAACGATGCGGTCGGCGTAGGAGACGCACTCCATGCCCTTCGGCGTAAGGCGCGCGCGGCCGCGCGAGCGGTCGATCACCGTGACGCCGAGCCGGCGCTCGAGCTCGCGAATGCGCATGGAGATCGCCGGCTGGGTGGTGTTGAGCTGCTTCGCCGCGGCGCTGAAGCTTCCTTTCCTGGAGATCCACAGCAGGGCTTCGAGGCCCCGCAGGTCGGCCAGCATAAGAGTGTCTTATGGCCCTCGATCAGGAATGATCATTATGGATGATATTCCCGCGGGCCAGCATGAGAATGCGGCCGTTCATTCACAGGAGGAGGAACACTCGATGAAGACCTTCGCAATCGCGCTTCTCGCTTTCGCCATGGCTGCGCCCGGCGCGCGCGCCGGTGAGCGGTGGGACCTCGCTTCCGCCTGGCCTGCGGGCAACTTCCACGTGCAGAACGCTATGAAGTTCTCGCAGGCCGTGGCCAAGGCGACCAACGGCGACGTGCAGATCACCGTGCATCCTGGCGGCGCGCTCGGGCTGAAGGGGCCCGAGATGCTGGTCGCGGTGCGCGACGGGCAGCTGGCAATGGCCGACATCCAGATGAACCAGCAGGTGGGCGAGAACCGCTTCTGGGGCATCGAGTCGCTGCCCTATCTCGCCACCGGCTACGGCGAGCTAAGGAAGCTGCAACGGCACACGCGCCCGCAGTTCGACAAGCTGGCGGGCCAATACGGTCAGAAGATTCTCTACATCGTGCCCTGGCCGCCCCAAGGGGTGTTCTCGAAGGTGGCGTTCGACTCCGCGCCGAGCCAGCTCAAGGGGCTGAAGATCCGCACCATCGACAAGAACGGCTCCGACTTCTTCGGCAAGATCGGCGCGGTGCCGCTGCAGATGCCGTGGGGCGACGTCGTGCCGGCGCTCGCGACCGGCGCGCTCGACGGAGTCGCCACTTCCAGCACCTCGGGCGTCGACGGCAAGTTCTGGGAATTCCTCGCCTACTGCAACCGCCTCAACTGGCAGATGAACTCGCAGATGGTGTCGGTCAACCTGCGCGCTTGGAACAAGCTCAAGCCGGAGCAGCAGAAGACGATCGAAGGCCTGTCGAGGAAGATGGAAGGCGAGTTCTGGGCGGTGAGCGAGAAGGAGGACGAGAAGAACATCGCGCTCCTCACGAGCCGCGGCATGAAGGTCGCCGAACCGAGCGCGGCGCTGAAGGCGACGCTTAACAAGATCGGCGCGGCGATGTGGGACGACTACGCGGCTTCGACGCCTATGGCGAAGCCGGTGCTGAGCGTCTATCGCAAGGAAGTTGGCAAATAGCCGGCCGGCGCCGGGCGAGGGCGCCCGCGCGATAAGCCGGTTCGTCCGTGCGGTGGACGCGCTCGGACTCGCGGGAGCCGCGCTGGCCGCCGTCGCGCTCGCCGCGACCTGCCTGATGATGGGCGCGGAGATCTTCGCGCGCTACGCGCTCAACACCGACCTGCCCTTCTCCTGGGAGTACAGCGGGTACCTTATGTCGGCGGCGTTCTTCCTCGGCGCGGCCAACGCGCTGCGCTGCGGTAGCCATATCCGGCTAGGCCTTCTGCTCCAGCTTCCCTGGCCGCGTGCCCGCCTGGCTGCGGAGTTGATCGCCACGCTCCTTGCCCTCGCGGTCGTGGCGCTGATTGCCTGGTCGTTCGGCGAGCAGGCCTGGCAGGCATGGATGCGCGGCGCGAAGTCCTATACCCCGATGGAAACGCCGCTCGCCATTCCGCAAGCTGTGCCGGCGCTCGGCGCGCTGCTGCTTTGCCTGCAGCTCGTGGCACGACTGGTCGCTGCTGTGGCCGGCCTGCCC
>JBHELS010000092.1:0-3922 GCA_046263015.1 Burkholderiales bacterium
GCGGTGCGCTCGGCCTATTCCGCAGCGACACCTACAACGACGGCAAGGCGTTCATCGCGCCGGTGCCACTCCTCTCCTACGAGATGCGGCGCGCCACTTTCAACCTGGTGTACTTCCCGAAGTGGCGCGACCGGAATCCGAGCAACCAGGTTGGCGCGTGGATCACGCTGTGGCTCCTGCCGTAGCGCTACGGCGCCGGCACCGACAATTTGTTGCGCGGATCGCTCCCCGCCCGGTATTCGGCCAGATTCGTGAACCCATCGACGTCCGGATCTAGTCCCGCGTCGCCGGGATTGTTGGGGAGCAGGCCGTTGGCCGTCTCCCAGCTGTTGTGCATGCCGTCGTGGTCGTCATCGCCGAGGTCGCTCGCCACCGCGGTGCCGAAATCGGTCCATTTCAGCGTCGCGTTCACCTCGTAGCCGCTGATGCCGTCGAGGTCGAGCTCCACGGTGAGGAGCGTCTGCGAGAGCGCGGTAACGCGCACGCTCGCGCTGTTCGCGCCAGTCAGTACGAGCTGTCCGCCGCTCGGGAAGCTCTGGTCGCTGTTGCTGAAAACAAGCGCCACCGGCGTCGCTATCTGCACGAAGCCGTGCACGCTGTCGTAGAGCCGTCCGCCGATCGCCTCGGTGTACGAACCACGCGCGAGGACATCGACGTACGTTCGCACGATCACCAGGTTGTCGACCATCAGCATGCGGGCCGTCACGTTATCGCGCGCGACCAGGTTCTCGGTGAACGTCAGCCGATTGTTCGCGATGTCAATCTGCAGGCGGAACGAGCCGCTGAAGTCGACGTTCGCGTCCGGGCCGATGAAGGTGGCTCGTAGAAAGGCAAGGGTTGCGTCGATGATGATGCCGTGCCCCGTGTCGAATGCATCGACGCGTAGCGACGCTTGGCCATTCAGCATGTCGCCGCCGGTGCGGCAACTATTGAAGGTCGCGGTGATCGTTCCCGTAAGGGTGCTGTCGTTGACGCTACCGACGACGTGGATCGAACCGCCGTCGTCGCAGGCCACGGTTTCATCGACCGATGCACCGGCACGCGCGCTCGACGTGGCGCCGCGCGTCACGAGCTCGGCGCTCCGCGAAGCCTGAAGAACGCGTTGTCCGAACGACGCCAAGCTGGGACTGAGCGACGGACCCGGCGAAGTACCGCTCACTGCCACACCGCTCAGAGAGCTCACCGCGCTCGCGGCGTTCCCGCCCATCACGTCCGCCGTTATCTGCGAGGCATTGCTCGTCGTGATGACGGCCGCATTGATGTTGCCGCTGTAGGTGAGGCCGGTATCGGCGCTGCCGCCCCCTCCGCCACCCCCGCCACACGCAGCGACGAAGCAGATAAGCACAGTCACGGTCGACGCGAAAACCGCGTTCCGGCGGACGTTTCTCATGGTTCCCCTCCCTGACATAACGCTATGCCAATTGCCGGCGGCAGGCAATCCCATGCCAGCGCGATTGGCGAGCAGCAAATCTCTCCTTCAGATTTTTCGCGGATTTAGCGTTGCGCGCAGATACAGGGGGTGCGCCGGCTCGCCCGCGCCGTTCATGTGGAGCGCATGGAGATTCACCGCCGCCGTGCGTAAAAGAGCGAGCACCTTGGCCGAGCGGCCGAGATGCGCGCCGTGGTTGCCCCAAGCGCACACGACGATCGCCGCCTCGCGCGCCGCGGCGAGGATGGCGCGGTCGTTGGCGCGGCCGACGGGCGCCGGCGTCGCTTTCATCTCGCGCGGGTCGGTAGCGCGCCAGGCGAAGAGGTTGGTGACGATGAGCGCGCCGTAGCCCCAGCGCTCGGCGTAGAGGCGCGCCCGCGTGCAGGACGGATCGAGCTTGAATTCGTCGGCGGTGCTGGGATTCAGCATGAGGAAGTTCGCCACCGGGCGTGACGCGTCCCAGCGGCGCCAGAGGAGGTAGCGCCAGCGGCGGCAGGAAGAGAAGCGCGCGCCCGTGGCGGTCGCAGCAATCGCCATAAAATCGAATCTTATGACGAAGGTGTTCCTCGATTACGACCAGAAGGCGCTCGACGACGCGTACGACCAGGCGGTCTATGCGCCCAATCGCGACCAGGTCCTTGCGCGCCTCGCGCACACGAGCGAGCTCGTGCGAAAGCGGATCGGCGCGCCCGAGCGGCATGCCTACGGTGAGAGCGCGATCGAAGGGCTGGACTTTTATCGCGCGAGAAGCGAGCACGCGCCGGTCGTCGTCTTCGTCCACGGCGGCGCCTGGCGCGGCGGCCTTGCCAAGAACTACGGCTTCGCCGCGGAGCCGCTGGTGCGCGCGGGCGCGCACTACGCCGCGCTCGACTTCAATAACGTAATCGAGACGGGCGGCGATCTTCTGCCGATGGCGGAGCAGGTGTGCCGCGGCATCGCCTGGGTTTGCCGCAACGCCGAGCGCCTGGGTATCGATCCGCGGCGCGTGTATGTCTGCGGCACCTCCTCCGGCGGGCATCTCGGGGGGGTCGCGGCGAGCACCGATTGGACGCGCTATGGGCTCGGCGCCGATCCGGTGCGCGGCTACACGCTCGTGTCAGGGATGTACGATTTGCGCGGCCCGCGCCTTTCGAAGCGCTCCTCGTATGTAAAGTTCACCGACGCGATGGAAGACGCGCTCTCGCCGCAGCGGCACATCGCGCGCGTCAATGCGCCGATCCTGCTCGTTTACGGTTCGCTCGAGACCCCCGAATTCCAGCGCCAATCGCGCGACTTCGCCGATGCGCTGACGCGAGCCGGCAAGGCCTGCGAGATCATCCGCGCCGAGGGCTACAACCATTTCGAAATCGCCGAGACCCTCGGCAATCCTTACGGCCCCGCCGGCCGTGCGCTGCTCGCGCAGATGAAGCTGAATCCGGGGTCAGGGCCGTAATTATTTGGGCCGATTCCCTAAGCGGCCCGTCAAATAATTACAGCCCTGACCCCGAATTACGGTCAGCCGATCTCGATCGGCACGAAGATGCTTTCCTCGCCGCGGCGGATGAGTAGCGCGACGGAGCCTTTCGCCTTCTCAACCTGACGGCGCAGATCGTCGGGATTTTTCACTGCGGTGCCGTTGACGGCCGTGATGACGTCGCCCGGGCGAAGGCCCGCGCGCGCCGCGGGGCCGCCGACCTGCTCGACGAGCACGCCCTGGGCGTTGGCGCCAAGCTCCTGCTTCTCTTGCGGCGTGAGCGCGCGCACGGCTAGGCCGAGCTTGCCGCCACGTTCGCCGGGGCCTTTCGGCGCCGCGCGCGCCACGGACTCGCCCTTCAGCTCGGCGGCGGCGACCGAAAGCGTCTGCTTTTTGCCGTCGCGCCAGATCTCCATATTCGCTTTCGCCCCGGGCTTCGTTTGCGCGACGAGCGGCGGCAGCTCGCTCGAGCGCTCGACCGGTTTTCCGTTATACGAAAGGATGACGTCGCCGGGCTTCACGCCCGCCTTCTCCGCTGGACCGCCCGACTCTACCGTCGAGACGAGCGCGCCTATCGGCCGCTCGAGGCCGAACGATTGCGCGAGCTGCGAATTCACGTCCTGGATGCCGACGCCGATGCGTCCGCGCTCGACCTTACCGGTCTTCAGAAGCTGCTCTTCGACGTTCGCCGCCACATCGATCGGAATCGCGAACGCGACGCCCATGTACCCGCCGGTACGCGAGTAGATCGCCGAGTTGATGCCGATCACCTCGCCGCGCAGGTTGAAGAGCGGACCGCCTGAGTTCCCCGGGTTCACCGCGGCATCGGTCTGGATGAACGGCACATAGGTGCCCTCGGGGAGCGAGCGCGAAGTGCCCGAGACGATCCCCGCCGTGACCGTGTTTTCGAAGCCGAAGGGCGAGCCGATGGCGAGCACCCATTCGCCGACGCGGATTCTCGACGGATCGCCGAGCTTCACCGTAGGCAAGCCCTTCGCATCGATCTTCACCACCGCGACGTCGGTCAGCTTGTCGACGCC
>JBHELS010000093.1:0-12954 GCA_046263015.1 Burkholderiales bacterium
CGAAGCGCAACGGCGCGTCCGCTCGCGCGGCTCTTGCCATGCACCACCGCAACGACGCCCGTCTTGGCGAGGCCGCGGTGCACTTCCACGCCGCAGGCCGCGAGCTGCTCGGCGACCCGGCCCGAGGTGCGTGTTTCCTCGAAAGCGAGCTCCGGATGGGCGTGCAGGTCGCGACGAAACTCGCGCAACGCGCTCTGATAGTTCCGAATTCGATCGATGGGAGTGCTCATAGCGGTTGCACGCGCAGGCGTGGGTCGACCGCATAGTAGAGGAGATCGACCGCCAGGTTGATGATGACGAAAAAGAGTCCGATCAGGCAGAGATAGGCAGCCATCACCGGGATGTCGGCGAAGCTCACGGCCTGGATGAAGAGGAGCCCCATGCCCGGCCACTGAAAGACGGTCTCGGTGATGATGGCGAAGGCGATGATCGCGCCGAGTTGCAGGCCGGTAATGGTGATCACCGGCACGAGCGTGTTCTTCAGCGCGTGGCCGAAGTGAATGGCGCGGTCGCTCAAGCCGCGCGCCCTCGCGAAGCGAATGTAGTCGGCGCGCAGGACCTCGAGCATCTCCGAGCGCACCAGTCGTTGAATGAGCGTCATCTGGAAGAGCCCGAGCGTAATCGAAGGCAGGACGAGCGCCTTGAGGCCCGAGACGGTCAGGAGGCCCGTGCTCCACCAGCCGAGCTGCACGGTGTCGCCTCGGCCGAAGGAGGGCAGCCAGCCAAGCTGCACCGAAAAGACGAGGATGAGCAGGATGCCGATGAGAAAGGTCGGCAGCGAGACGCCGATGAGCGAGAGCGCGAGAATCGCGTGCGAGAGCCAAGATTTTCGTCGCAGCGCCGTGTAGACGCCCATCGGAATGCCACCGGCGAGCGCGAAGAGCGCCGCCATGAAGGAGAGCTCGAGGGTCGCCGGCAGCCGCTCGACGAGTAGCGCCGACACCGGCCGCACCTGGCGCAGGCTGAAACCGAAGTCGCCGTGAAGCGCGTTACCGATGAAGGTCGCGTACTGCACGTAGAACGGCCGATCGAGGCCGAGGCTTTTCGTGATGCGCGCGCGGTCCTCCGGGGTTGCATCCTGGCCGAGCATGAAGAGGACCGGGTCGCCGACAAAGCGAAAGAGCGCGAAGGCGATGAGTCCGACGGCGAGCATGACGAGCACTGCCTGTCCCAGCCGCCGCAGGATGAACGCCGCCATGGTCTGCGAGAATGGTACCCCATGGGTTTTGCGGAAAAGCTGACCGCCTGGCAACGGCGCCATGGCCGGCATGACCTGCCATGGCAAGGGACGCGCGATCCCTATCGCATCTGGCTATCGGAAGTCATGCTGCAGCAGACGCAGGTCAGCACCGTCATTCCTTACTACGAGCGCTTCCTCGCCCGCTTTCCGGATGTGCAGGCGCTGGCGCGGGCGAGCGAAGACCAAGTGCTCGCGTTGTGGAGCGGCCTTGGCTATTACGCGCGGGGACGAAATCTGCACCGCGCGGCGCGCTTGGTGGCAAAGCAGGGGTATCCGCGCACGGCGGGTGGAATCGCCCAGCTCCCCGGCGTTGGGCGATCGACCGCCGCGGCGGTGGCGGTGTTTGCGTTTGGCGAGCGCGCGGCGATCCTGGACGGCAACGCCAAGCGCGTGCTGGCGAGAACCTTCGGCGTCGAGCGCGAAGCCGAGCTTTGGGCGCTCGCGGAGCGCGAGCTGCCAACGCGTGACGTCGGGCGTTACACGCAGGCGCTCATGGATCTCGGCGCCACGGTTTGTACCCGCGTGAAGCCGCAGTGCGAGCGCTGTCCCGTAAAGCGTTTATGCGTGGCGAGGCGCGACGACCGGGTGGCGGAGCTGCCGGCACGCCGCAAGCGCGGTGCGCTGCCGCGGAAAGAGGTGAAGTGGCTGGTGCTGCGTCGCAACGGCGCCGTGCTCCTTGAGCGCCGTCCGGCGCCCGGGATCTGGGGCGGCTTGTGGTGCTTCCCGGAACTCAAAGGCAGCGCGCCGGCCGGCAAGCGCCTCGCGCCGATCGAGCACGGCTTTACCCATTTTCGGCTGCGCATTCGGCCGCTCCTCGTGAAATCCGGTTCAGCGCGGTATGCAAATCGGGCTCTGACCCCGATTTCCTGGATGACGTTCGACGAGGCGCAGGCGGCGGCGCTGCCGGCGCCGGTCAGGAGTCTTCTCGCGCGTCTGCGCGAAGAAGGGCATTGAGCCGCTCGAGGCGCTGCGCGCCGTCCGAGAGTTCGAGGAGTTCCTGCTTGGCGTGGACCGGCAAAGGTACGAGCTCGGCGAGGCGCGCGCTCACCCAAGCGCTGGAATGGAGCTCGTGCGGCGCGGCCAGCAGTTCCGGATGCTCGGCGATCAACCGCTCGAGCACCCGCACGCAAGCGGCGCAGCTCGCGGGTACGGGCGCGTCGCGCTCCGGCTCGACGAGCTCGATGCGCGCCTGCTGCAGGCCGTTCCGCTCGACGCGGCGATCGAGCGTGCGAAAGCGGCGCCCGCCCCTGGCAACGATGTGAAAGAGGCCAAGCTGCGGCATTTCCCACTCGCCGATCTTGGCGAGCGTTCCGATCTCGAACGGCGTCGCCGGAGCACCGACTTCGGCACCCTCGCGGATGGCGCAGACGCCGAAGGGCTGGTTATCGCGCAGGCACACCTTGAACATGTCGACATAGCGCTGCTCGAAGATACGAAGCGGCAGCCGCCCTCCCGGGAAGAGCACGGCATGCAGCGGAAAGAGCGCGACGTTTATGGCTCGCTCTCGCGCACGAGCGCCCGGTGGCGCACCAGGACACGCCAGTCGGCGCGCAAATCCTTGGCGAGTTCTTCAGCGAGATAGACGGAACGATGGCGGCCGCCCGTGCAGCCGATGGCAACGGTGACGTGGCTGCGATTCTCGCGCACGATCTCCGGCAGCCAGCGGCCGAGGAGCTGGCGCACGTCCGCGAGCCAGCGCTGCACCGCGCTCTCGCGCGCCAGGTACTCGATCACCGGCGCGTCGCAGCCGGTATAGGGACGAAGCTGCGGGTCGTAGTGCGGATTCGCGAGCATGCGGCTATCGAACACCCAATCGGCGTCCTGCGGTACGCCATCCTTGTACGAGAAAGATTGGAAGAGAATGGTGAGCGCGCCGGCGCCGAGGCCGAGCAGGTCGCGAATCCAGTTTTGCAGCACGCGCGGCTGCAGCTCGCTCGTGTCGATGCGCTGGCCAAGCGGCGCGATGCCGGCAAGAAGCGAGCGCTCGCGCTCGATCGCCTCGGCGAGCGTCACGCCTTCGCCGGCGAGCGGATGTCGGCGGCGCGTCTCCGAGAAGCGGCGGAGGAGCGTTGCCGCGTTGGCTTCGAGATACAGCACGCGGCAATCGACGCCGCGGCGCCGTAGCTCGGCGATATGCTCGGGAAGCGCGGGGAGAGCCGCGCTGCGCGCATCGATGCTGACCGCGGCGCGATCGTTCCCTGCTTGCGCTAGAAAATCCACCGTCTCCATGAGCAGGTTCGCCGGCAGGTTGTCGACACAGTAGTAGCCGCCGTCTTCCAGCACGCGCAGCGCGATGCTTTTGCCGGAGCCGGAGAGCCCGCTCACCAAGACGAGCTGCACTACTTATCCTTTTGCATGTGCTCGCGCTGGCGGGCGAGGAACTCGGCGGTGGAATCGATGCCGCGAAGCTTGAGAATTTCGTTGCGCACGGCCGCCTCGACCAGGACCGCAAGGTTGCGGCCGGCGGCGACCGGGATGGTCACCTTGCGCACTGTCACGCCGAGGATTTCCTCGGTCTGCTCGACGAGCGGCAGCCGCTCGCCCGGATCGCGCCCGCCGGGATGCGGGCGCTCGAGATGCGCGACCAAGCGAAGCTTCATTTTTCGCCGCACCGCCGTCTCGCCGAAGATGGTGCGAATGTTGAGGACCCCGAGGCCCCGCACTTCGAGAAAGTCCTTCAGCATCGGCGGGCAACGGCCCTCGAGGGCGCCGGCGGCGATCCGCGAGAGCTCGACGACGTCGTCGGCGACGAGGCCGTGGCCGCGGCTGATGAGCTCGAGCGCGAGCTCGCTCTTGCCGACGCCCGACTCGCCGGTGATGAGGACGCCGATGCCGAGGACATCGATCAGGACGCCGTGGCGCTCGACCGCGTCGGCGAGCGCCTTGGCGAGGTAGCGCGCGAGCTTCTCGATCACGCGCGGGGCGGGCACCGGGGAAGTGAAGAGCGGCGTGTGGCTGCGCGCCGCCGCGTCGAGCAGCGCCGGCGGCGGCGGCACGCCGTCGGCGACGATCACCGCGGCGGGCTTCGGCTCGAAGAGCCGCTCGATGAAGCCGGCGACGATGCCCGCTTCGTAGGCGCCGATGACCTGGATCGAATTGGGGTGCGTGAGGTTGAGGTGTCCGATCAAGGAAGCGGCGGCAACCGCTTCGCGCCGCACGGCCGTGCCGCCGTCCCGGCCCGCCACCCAGGCGAGCGCGAGCGCCTCCTGGTTATCGTCATGCAGCCGCGCGACGTTGACCTGGAGCATCCGGCTGCCATGACATGACGAGCTGGTGGAGGGCGGCGGCATCCGGGGCGCGGGCCATCGCTTCGCGCAATGCCTTGTCGGAGAACATTTGCGCGAGCTCGGAAAGGATGTGCAGATGCTTCTCGGTCGCCTTCTCCGGAACGAGCAGCACGAAAACCAGCGTCACCGGTACGCCGTCGGGTGCATCGAACGCGATCGGCTGGGCGAGGCGGATCAGAGCGCCGAGCGCTTCCTTCAGGCCCTTGATGCGGCCATGCGGAATGGCGACGCCTTGGCCGAGCCCGGTCGACCCCAGGCGCTCGCGCGCGAAGAGGCTGTCGAACACCAGGCTGCGCGCGAGGCCGTCGTGGTTTTCGAAAACCAGCCCCGCCTGCTCGAAAAGCCGCTTCTTGCTCGAGGCGGCGAGGTCGGTGAGCACATGGTCTGCCGCGAGAAGCTTCGAGACGAGGCTCATGGCGTGCGCAGCAGCCTAGCTGCGCTTTTGCTCCTCGTAGCGCTTGTCCTTGTAGCGCAGCACCTGACGGTCGAGCTTGTCGGCAAGGAGATCGATCGCGGCATAGAGATCGTCTTCCTCGCTTTCGCAATGCAGGTCCTTGCCGCGCACGTGCAGCGTGCATTCCGCCTTCTGCCGAATCTTGTTCACCGTGAGGATGACGTGAGCGTCGATCACATGGTCGAAGTGCCGGTTGATGCGCTCGAGCTTCGCGCGCACATAGCTGAGGATCGCTGGCGTGACCTCGACATGATGGCCGCTCACGTTCAGATTCATGGCTAGAGAGCCTTTCGTTGGTTGACGGCGGGAATCTGCAGTGCTTCGCGGTACTTTGCAATCGTGCGGCGCGCCACCACGATGCCCTGCTCGCCGAGGATTTGCGAGATGCGCGCATCCGAAAGTGGCGCTTTCGTGTCTTCCGCGGCGACCAGCTGCTTGATCAACGCCCGGATCGCCGTGGAGGAGGCAGCGCCACCCGCTTCGGTAGCGACATGGCTACCGAAGAAGTACTTGAGCTCGAACGTGCCGCGAGGCGTCGCCATGTACTTTTGCGTGGTCACTCGCGAGATGGTGCTCTCGTGCAGCCCGAGCGTCTCGGCGATCTCGCGCAGCACCAGAGGCCGCATCGCCACCTCGCCGTGCTCGAGGAAATGGCGCTGGCGATCGACAATCGCCTGCGACACGCGCAGGATCGTGTCGAAGCGCTGCTGGACGTTCTTGATCAGCCACCGCGCCTCCTGCAGCTGCGAGGAGAGGCTCGTGCCGTTGCGCGCGCCTGCGGCGATCTCGGCGTAAAGCCGGTTGATGCGAAGGCGCGGCATGGCGTCCGGATTGAGGCTCGCGCGCCAGGCGCTCCTCACCTTGCGCACGACGACGTCGGGAATGACATAGCGTGCCTCGACCTTGGAGAAGGCCGCTCCGGGACGGGGATTGAGCGCGCGAATCAAGCGCTGCGCGGCGCGAAGCGCGTCGTCGTTTGCGCCGGTCAAGCTTTTTAGCTTTGCGTAGTCGCGGCTCGCGAGGAGCTCGAGGTGACTCTCGACGATCTGCAGCGCGAGCTTGCCGACCGCTGAGTCGCGCTCGTCCTGCGGCGCATTGCGGAGCTGCAGGCACAGGCATTCGCACGGCGAGCGGGCGCCGACGCCCGCGGGCTCGAAGTTCTGCAGGTGGCAGAGCGCGATCGAGAGCTCCTCCGGCGCCGCCTCGGCTTCCGCGGGCAGAAGCGCGACAATCTCTTCCAGGCTCTGCGTCAGGTAACCGTCGTCATCGAGCGCGTCGATGAGCAGCGCCACGAAAACGCGGTCGCGCGGCCCGAGCTTGGTGAGCGAGAGCTGTGTATGCAGGTGATCGCGCAGCGACGGCGTGTCCGGGGGTGTGAAGGTTTTTTCGCCTTCGTCGTCTTCCGAGCCCCGCCAGTTGGCCGCCGTCTCCGGTGACCAGTCGGCGTCGCTCGCGGGCGGCGCTTCGGCGGCGCTCGTGGTGGAGCCGCCCGCCGCGGGCGCGGCCGGCGCTTCACTATCGTCAGCGTCCTCGCGCTCGAGCGCCGGGTTCTCCATCAGAAGACGATCGATCTCCTGATTGAGCTCGACCGTCGAGAGCTGCAGCAGCCGGATCGACTGCTGCAACTGCGGCGTGAGCGTGAGGTGCTGCGAAAGCCGGAACTGCAGCGAAGGCTTCATCGGGTCTCTGCAGTGTGCCGAATGAAAGCTACATCCGGAAGTTCTCGCCCAGATAAACTCGGCGCACGCTGTCATTATAAACAATCTCTTCCGGCTGGCCTGAGGCGAGCACGGCGCCTTCGTTGATGATGTACGCGCGATCGCAGATGCCAAGCGTTTCACGGACATTATGGTCCGTTATGAGTACGCCGATGCTTCTTTCCTTGAGGAACCGGATGATGCGCTGGATGTCGAGCACGGCGATCGGATCGACGCCGGCGAAGGGCTCATCGAGCAAGATGAACGCCGGCTTCGTGGCGAGCGCCCGCGCGATCTCCAGACGCCGTCGCTCGCCGCCCGAAAGCGAGAGCGCCGCGTGCTTGCGAAGATGGGCGATGTTGAGATCCTTCAAGAGCTCGACCAGCCGCGTCTCGATCGCCTCCGGCGCGTGCCCTTGCAGCTCGAGGATGGCCTGCACGTTCTCCTCGACCGAGAGGCGGCGAAAGACCGAGTTTTCCTGCGGCAGGTAGGAGATGCCGAGCCGCGCGCGCCGATGGATCGGCAGGTGCGTGAGCTCGGCCTCGTTGAGAAAAATTCGGCCGGCGTCCACCGGGATCAGGCCGACGATCATGTAGAAGCAGGTCGTCTTGCCGGCACCGTTCGGGCCAAGCAGCCCGACGACCTCGCCGCTCGCCACTTCCAGCGACACGTCCTGCACGACGGCGCGCGACTTGTAGCGCTTCCTCAGGCGCTCGGATCGCAGGTAGCTGCCGTTCGCGCCTTTCATTTGGCGGGCGGCTTCGGTTGCAGGGTGGCACGCACGCGACCTTCGCCCTTGCCGGGGGTTACGGTGAAGAAATCTGAGCGCTGGTCGACGAGGATGTAGTTGCCGGTGACTTCGTCGCCGCCGCGATTGACGCGTGCGGCCTCGAAGAGCTCGATCTTGCCCGCTTTCTCGTCGAGCTCGATGCGTTTCGCCTCGCCTTCGAGCCATGTCCCCTCGGTCTCCGGCGGCTTCGGATCCTGGCGTTGACGGAAGCGCACCGGGTTGCCGGTGGCGGTGGCGTACTGATTGCCGTCCGCGTCCTGACGAACGACGATGCGATCGGCGCGGATGTTGAGCGTGCCGCGCGTTACGACGACATTGCCCTCGAAGATGTTCATGCGCCGCGCATCGTCGGCTTGCATGCGGTTCGCTTCGATCTGCGTCGGCTTGGTGGAATCGCCCTGCTCGGCGTGAGCGCCGAACGCGCAAAGCGCGGCCGCGGCGACGAGCGCGGGGTGCGCCTTCACGGCTTCGCCTCGAAGCGAGCATGCACGTTCGCGTGCAGAAAGAGCTCGCGCGTCTCGTTGAAATATTCCATGCCGCGGCCGGAGAGCATGCGCCCCGGCTCCTCGAACAGCACCTCGCGGTCGGTGCGCACGAGCGAGCGCTCGCGCAGGACGTGCAGGAAGCTCGTCGTCATGCGCGCCTCGGGACGCTCGCCATCGGCTTCGCGCACCAGCACCACATTGTCGTAGAGAAAGATCTCGTCGCCTTCGCGGGAGATTTTGCCGCGGTCGGCGCGCACCGTGAAGCGCGGCTGCGAGGGCCGCGCCTGCTCGACGCGCGGCGCGACGAGCTCGGTGGAATCGTCATCCGGGTAATGCTGCATCTCGGCCGCGGCGAGCACCGTCTCCACGCGCCCCTCGCGGTTGTACGTCGTGGTGACGAAGTTGGTGACAAGGTAATCCGGGTCATGGCGGCGCGCCGTGCCCGTCCCGGGACCTTCGACGCGCACCTGGTGGTCGAGCCAGAGGGTCAGGAGGGCGAGCGACAACATGAGCGCGAGCGGGAAAAGCCGCGTGGTGCTCACAGTGTGTTAACGACGAAAGCGGGCGAGGACCGTGCCGAGCTTGCCTTGCGCCTCGAGAATGAATTCGCACACTTCGCGCGCCGCGCCGCGGCCCGCGGCCGCCGTCGGAATGTAATGAGCGCTGCGGCGCACTTCCTCCGGCGCCTCGTGCGGAGTGCAGGCGAAGCCGCAGCGCTTGAGGACCGCGAGGTCAACGACGTCGTCGCCCATGTAAGCCGTGGCCTCGGGCTTCAGTTTCACGCGGCGCAGAAGCGAGCGAAAGGCGGCGTGCTTATCATCGGCGCCCTGGATCACATGCTCGATGCCGAGCTCGCGCGAGCGCTCGGCCACGGCCGCCGATTCGCGGCCGCTGATGAGCCCGGTCTTCAGGCCCGCAATATCCAGGAGCTTGACGCCGTGACCGTCGAAGGCGTGAAACGCTTTTAGCTCCTCGCCGCGCGGGCCATACCAGAGGCGTCCGTCGGTCAGGACGCCGTCGACATCGAAGATCACCATGCGCACGCGCCGCGCCCGCGCGAGCGCATCGGTGGCGAGGAAGCGCATCCGCTAGATGACTTTGGCGCGGAAAAGATCGTGCATGTTAAGCGCGCCGAGCAGCACGCCGCGCTCATCGACCACCAGGACCTGGCTGATCTTATGCGCCTCCATGAGCTGCACCGCCTCTACCGCGAGCGCCTGTGGCCCGAGCGTGCGCGGCGCTCGCGTCATCACCTCGTCCACAGTGACGGCGGCAAGCTCGACGCCCTTCTCGAGCGCGCGGCGCAGATCGCCATCGGTGAAGATGCCATGAACCCGCCGCTCGCGATCGAGCACGGCCGTCATGCCGAGCCGACCGCGCGTGATTTCCGAAATCGCCTGGAGCGCGCTCGCCCCGCAGGACACGGCGGGCAGTTCGGCGCCTTTGCGCATGACCTCGGCCACATGCACGAGAGCCTGGCGCGGCAAGCGGCCTTTCGGGTGGCTCTTCGCAAAGTCAGCGGCAGAGAACCCGCGCCGCTCAAGAAGCGCGACGGCGAGCGCATCGCCAAGCGCGAGCGCGGCCGTGGTGCTCGCCGTCGGCGCGAGGTTAAGTGGACAGGCTTCCTGCGCGACGCGCACATCGAGGTGCACATCGGCTTCGCGCGCAAGCGCTGATTGCGCCTCGCCCGTCATGGCGATGAGCTTCGCGCCGCGGCGCTTCACGAGCGGCACGATCGAGAGCAGCTCCTCGCTCGAGCCCGAATACGAGATGGCGACGAATACATCGCCCGACTCGATCATGCCGAGATCGCCATGGCTCGCTTCGGCCGGATGCACGAAGTAAGCGCTCGTGCCCGTGCTCGCGAGCGTGGAGGCGATCTTGCGCGCGATGTGGCCGCTCTTGCCGATGCCGCTCACGATCACGCGCCCCGAGCGCTCGGCAATCAGCTCGAGCGCGGCGACGAAGCGCTCATCGAGCCGCTCGATGAGCGAGCGCACGGCGTCCGCCTCGATCGCGAGAACGCGCCGCGCGAGCTCCAGGGCTCTTTCGGCATGAGCGGCATTCCTTTTTTCCGCGACGCGCGCGGCCTTTATCATGGGCCCGGAGTATAGCCCAATGGTCTTCGCGCCCCCGGCATGAACGGCACGGTTTCCCTCGCGTCGGTGCTCGTGTTGCTCGCGGCGAGCGTCGTCGCCGTGGCGCTTTGCCGCGCGCTCAAGCTGCCGGCGCTCGTCGGCTATCTTGTCACCGGGCTCGCGCTCGGGCCGCACGCGCTCCGCGTCGCGTCGAACGCCCAAGAGACGCAGCGTCTCGCCGAATTCGGCGTCGTCTTTCTCATGTTTTCCATCGGGCTCGAATTCAGCCTGGGAAAGCTGCATGCGATGCGGCGCATCGTCTTCGGCCTGGGCGGTGCGCAAGTCGCGGCGACCTTGGCGCTTGCCCTCGCGGCGGCGGCGTTCGCGCTCGGCTGGCGCGCCGGCTTGGCGCTCGGTGCCATCGTTGCCATGTCGTCCACCGCCATCGTCTCGCGGCTCCTCGCCGAGCGCGGCGAAATCGATACGCCGCACGGCCGGCAGGTGATCGGCGTACTTCTCTTTCAGGACTTGGCCGTGGTGCCGCTGCTCGTGCTCTTGCCCGCGCTCGGCGAGCCGCCCGGAGCGCTCGGTCTCGCCGCGGGCGCGGCGCTCGGCAAGGCGGCGATCGCGCTCGCCCTCGTTGTCCTCGTTGGCCCGAGCTTGACGCGCGCCTGGCTCTCGCTCGCGGCAAGGCTACGCTCGAACGAGCTTTTCGTGCTGAACGTGCTCCTCATCATCCTGGTCGCGGCCTTCGTCACGCAGCTCGCCGGGCTATCGCTCGTGCTTGGGGCTTTTCTCGCCGGCATGCTGATCGCGGAAACCGAGTACCGCTTCCAAGTCGAGGAGGACATCAAACCCTACCGCGATGTGCTGCTCGGGCTTTTTTTTATCACCGTGGGCATGCTTCTCGACCTGCGCCTCGTCTCGGCGCAGCTCGGTCTCGTCGCGGCCCTGTTTCTCGTACTCGTGGGCGGCAAATTCGCGCTGATCGCGCTCCTCGCGCGCGGCTTCGGCAATAACGGCGGTACGGCGCTGCGTGTCGCGCTCGCCCTCGCCAACGGCGGCGAATTCGGCTTCGTCCTTTTGCCGCTTGCGGGGGACGCCGGATTGCTTCCACCGGCGTTTCTGCAGGGGCTCCTTGCGGCCATGGTGCTCTCGATGCTCGCGGCGCCCCTGCTCATCGCCGGCGCCGACGCGATCGTACTCAGGCTCTCGCGCTCGGAATGGATGCTTCGTTCGCTGGAAGTGCACCGCGTGGCCGCCCAGTCAATGAGCGCCGAGCGCCATGTCGTCATCCTCGGCTATGGGCGTAACGGACAACGCCTTGCCCGCCTCCTCGACGCGGAAGGCGTTCGCTACGTGGCGCTCGACCTGGATCCGCAGCGCGTGCGCGAGGCGGCGCTCGCCGGCGAGAACGTCGTCTTCGCCGACAGCGCGCGCCGCGAGGCGCTGGTGGCAGCCGGCATTGCACGCGCTGCCGCGGCCGCGATTACGTTCGCCGATGTCCAGGCGTCGCTGCGCGTGCTCGCCCACATCCATGCGCTCAATCCGGCGCTGCCCGTCATCGTGCGCGCGCGCGACGAGGCCGACATCGGGCCGCTCACGGCGGCCGGAGCGACCGAAGTGGTGCCGGAAGCCTTCGAGTCGGGGGTGATGCTCGCTTCGCACACGCTCGTCGTGGTCGGGGTGCCGCTTTCGCGCGTCATGCGCCGTGTACGCGACGTGCGTGATCAACAGTACAGCCTGTTGCGCGGGCTTTTCCCGGGCGCGACCGATGAGAGCGGAGTCTCGCGCCTGCACGCGGTGACCCTCGAGCAAGGCGCGCATGGCGTTGGCCGGCCTCTTGTCGAGCTCCGGTTGAGCGACTGCGGCGTGCACGTGCGCTCGGTGCGTCGGCCCGGCAGCCGCTCACGCCTCGCGCTGCACGAAACGGGGACGCTCGAAGCCGGGGATGTCGTGGTGCTCCTCGGCGAGCCCGAAGCGCTGCTCGCGGCCGAAGAGAAACTGCTGCGCGGCTAGCCGCTACAGCGCGCGGCAGAGGGTATAGATGTTGGTGCCGGTTTCCGCGTAGGGAATGTCGCCCGCCGCGACCGCCGCGGCGATGTCCGGGTTCTGGCCGCCCTTCTGTCCGCGCACCGTGCCCTTGTCGATCGTGCCGTCGTCCATTTGCGTATCGAGGGCGATCGCCACTTTGTCGGGAACGTTCGCGGAGCAGACGATGATGCCGGCAAAGCCGCCAAGCGCCGTGGCGCCTGCGGCGTCGCCCGTCTGCACGCCGATCATGCCGGAGAAGGCGTTGAAGGGCTGGTTGAAACCCGAGCCTGCGACGAAGCCGGCGCGACGCAGGTGGTCCCACCAGATGCGCGATTCGTCCGTATCCGCGGTCGAGTTGTATTTGCCTTGCACTTTGCCGTTTCCGGCTTCGCTCGCCGTCGTCGAAATCGTGGCGCCGCTCCAGCGACCGGTGGCGCTCGGATCGTCGCCCGGGATGGCCCGATAGCGGTCCTGGTAGCCGTGATAGGCGGCGGAGATGCCGCTGAAATCGGCGATCGAGTTCTTGATCTTCGCCTGGGTGATCATCTCCTGACCCTTCAGGATGCCGCCCAGCAGAAGTCCGATGATCACTAAGACAATCGCGATCTCGACCAGCGTGAATCCATGCGCTTTTTGTTTCATTCTTTCCCCCTGTGCATGCCTACAGCGCGCGGCAGAGCGTGTAGATGTTGGTACCGGTTTCCGCGTAGGGAATGTCGCCGGCCGCGACCGCCGCGGCGATGTCCGGATTCTGGCCGCCCTTCTGTCCGCGCACCGTGCCCTTGTCGATCGTGCCGTCGTCCATTTGCGTATCGAGGGCGATGGCGACCTTGTCCGGAATGTTCGCCGAGCACACGATGATGCCGGCAAAGCCACCGAGCGCCGTGGC
>JBHELS010000094.1:0-3193 GCA_046263015.1 Burkholderiales bacterium
GGGGCGAGCCCGGCGACATCCTGCAGCCCGGGCGCGAGGAAGGCGATGCGCAGGGAAACCAGGGCGGCACCGGCGAAGGCGAGATCCGCTTCGTGGTCGAGCTGAAGGTCGACGAGATCGTCGACTGGCTCTGGGAGGAGCTCAAGCTCCCCGAGTTGAAGCCCAAGCGCACCGCGACCATGGACCAGAACGAGTACGTGCGCGAGGGTTGGGACAAGCGCGGCGCGCGCTCGCGCCTCGATCGCCGGCGCACCATGAAGGAGGCAGTGAAGCGCCACGCCATCCAGGCCCCGGCAGTAAACGACGAGCCGATCACGCTCGTCAACGACGACCTGCGCTTCCGGCAGCTCGTGCGACGGCCTTCGCCGGCCACCAGTGCCGCGGTAATCTTCGCGCTCGACGTCTCGGGCTCGATGGACGAAGCGCAGCGGCGCCTCGCGAAGCAATTCTTCTTCTTCGCGCTGCAGGGCATCCGCCGCCAGTACGCGAAAGTGGAAACGGTATTCCTCGCCCATGCGGCGCAGGCATGGGAGTTCGACGAGAGCCAGTTCTTCCAGGCGTCCTCGAGCGGCGGCACGGTCACCTCCACCGTCGCGCGGCTTGCGCTCGATGTGATGGGCTCCCGCTACGACCCCGGCCGCTACAACGTCTACTTCTTCTACGCCTCGGATGGCGAAAACGCCGCCGAGGATCGCGACGAGGCGCGCACCGCGCTCAATGAGATCGCCGCCCAGGTGAACTACACCGGCTACTGCGAGACGGGCGGCGTCGCGACCTTCCGTCCGCGCGATACGCAGCTCGCGGAAATCTTCGGCGAGCTCAGGGGCTCGGGGCTGCCGGTCGGCACGAGCCACATCGCTTCGCAGGACGATGTCTGGAAAGCGATCCGCGAGTTCTTCTCGCAGCAGGCGGCGAGTGACTGAGCTCGAGGACTACGCCGAGAGAATCGAGTCGCTCGCGCGACGCCTCGGCCTCGACTATTACCCGGTCGACTTCGAGCTCGCGCCCGCGAGCCTGATGACCGAGATCGCCGTCTACGGGCTGCCGGTACGCATGCCGCATTGGTCCTTCGGCGTGCGCTACATCCACCAGCTCGTGCGCCAGAGCATGGGCCACTCGAAGATCTTCGAGGTGATGTTCCCCGGCGATCCCTGCCGCGCTTTCCTGATGGACGGCAATTCGCTCGCCGAGAACACGCTCGTCACCGCGCACGTGCTCGGTCACGCCGACTTCGCGAAGAACAACCAGCTCTTCGCGCGCTTCCACGCCATGGCGGGCGGCAACATCGTCGAGATGGCGGCGGCGCACGCGCACCGCATCCAGCTCGCGATCGAGTCGCACGGGGTCGAGCGGGTCGAGGGGGTACTCGATGCAGCGCTAGCGCTGGAATCGCACATCGACGTCGCGGGCGAGCTCCACCGCGAGCGCTATGCCGAGTTCGTGGCGCCGAAGGAGCGGCCGCAGGAGAACCCCTTCCAGTCGCGCTTCCGCCGCCTCCCAGGCGTCGAGGAGCCGAAGGCGGCGAAGACGGGTCTCGTGCGCGCGCCGATTCCGCCGCACCCGGAATACGACCTGCTGTGGTTCATCGCAAACTACGCGCCGGAGCTCGAGCAGTGGGAGCGCGACATCTTCCTGATGGTGCGCTCGGAGTCGTTCTACTTCTACCCGGTGTTCGCCTGCCAGATCATGAACGAGGGCTGGGCATCCTACTGGCACGCGCGGCTCTTGCGCGAGGCCGAGTTCCTGCCGCAGCCCCTCTACCTCTCGGCGATCAAGGCGCATTCGGACGTCGTGCGCCCGTTCGCGAGCGGCCAGCAGACCGCGCTCGCCATCAACCCCTATCACCTCGGCTTTACGCTCTGGGAGCGCATCGTCGAGAAACATGGTCTCGAGCGCGCGCGCGAAGTGCGCTGCGACGAGGACGACTTCGGCTTCGTGCGCAACTGGCTCGACGAGGAGCTCGCCGAGGAGGCCGGGCTCTTCGTCTACGAGGCGCGCCCGGGCGACGAGATCCGCGTCGCCACCAAGGACATCAACGCCATTCGCGAAGCGATCCTTGCGCCCAAGTTCAATTTCGGCGCGCCGCGCGTCGCCTCGGTCGAGCTAAAGCACGACGGCAGCCTGACGCTCGCGCACGACCACGCGGGCGACGGCCGCGGGCTCGACGTCACGCGCGCAAAGCGCGTGCTCGACTATGTGCACCGCGTCTGGCGCCGCCCGGTGCGCCTCACCACCCTGAACGAGCGCAACGAAGCGGTCGAGCTCACGGCCTGAAGCTGCCGCGGTAGCGGCTTCCTTTAAAGCAGTAGCACCAGGATGACGACGAGCAGCAGGATGACGATCAGCTGGTCGTTCGTCAGCGCTCCGCCTGCCGTAAGCGCGTCGATCCGTCCGGCGAGCTGAGCGACCTCGTCGTCGGTCATCGCGTCGACGCGCGCCGCTGCGTCCTCGGCTTTGACGCCGAACTTCTCGAGTCCCTTTGCCACGACCGGGCGTGCGAGCAACGCCTTTACCCGCTCGCGATCCGACTGAGGTGGCGCCGTAGCTTCGTCGGTGCCGATCATTCCCGCGTTGGCGCGCGGCATGACAGCGGCGGCGGCGAGCGCGAGGGAGAAGAGCACGAAGATCTCGATGACCCGACTGCGCATGCGTTGCGTCATGGTGTCAGCTCCGTTTTGAAAGGGCGTTGAAATATAGCGAAGTGGCGCGCGTTTTTATACCGTCTGCCGGTGACGCGCGTAGTGCCGGCGCTACACTCGCGGCCATGAAAGCCTACTTTATCGAGCCGTCCGAGCGCTCGAGCTCGCTCGAGCTGCGCGAGGTCCCGCAGCCCCAGCCGGCGGCCGGCAAGCTCCTCGTGCGCGTGCGGGCCGCGAGTCTCAACCGCGGCGAATTCATCCGGGGTCATGGCCTCACCAAGCCGGGGGCGGCGAAGGCGGGCGGCACGGACGGCGCGGGCGAGGTCGTCGGCTCGGGCGAGCGCGTGATGGGGCGCCTCCCCGGCGCCTTCGGCGAATACGCGCTCATGGACCACCCCGATGCCATCCCCGTCCCCCCCAACCTGGGCTGGGAGGACGCGGCGGCCGTGCCGATCACCTTCCTCGTCGTCTACGACATGCTCGTTCAGCAAGGCGGCCTGAAGGCCGGCGAATGGCTGCTCGTTACCGGCGTGTCGGCCGGCGTCGGCGTGGCG
>JBHELS010000095.1:0-3891 GCA_046263015.1 Burkholderiales bacterium
GCGCAGGTGGCGGCGATGGCCGAATTCTGGCTGGCGAAGCCGGTGATCGCGATCAACACCGCGACCTACTGGTATGCCCTGCGCGACTACGGCATCAAGGATCGCGTGACGGGCTTCGGCTCGCTCCTCGCGGAGCATTAGAATCGGTGATCTCGGGCAGGCGCTCGATGATCACGTCGAGCGCGCCAAGGAATATCTCATCGGGAATGAGCGCCGTGCCGGTGAGATATTCGTGCAGCGTGCGCGCGCTGATTCGCAGCCGCTCGGCGAGCGAACCCACGCCGATCTGCACGGCCGCATGCGCGAGCACCTTGCGTGAAGTGTCGATCGAATCCAATGTTTCACCATAAAGGAAACGGCCGGGTTGAGCTAACTCCTTGGCGAGATGCATAATCGACCGCTTTGGCTACGCCCCCGTCGGGGAGGACATGGCGCCCAAAGAACCGCTGCACATACCGCTACGGTGGGAATTCCTGCCAATGCAGCAGCCGAAAACCGGAATCATCCATTGGAAGTGGCGCGCCCATACGCAGGGCGGAAAACTGGAAAAGGAGAGCGAGCAACTGTTCGACACGCTGACCGAATGCATGGAAAACGCCAAGCTGCACGGCTACGGAGTGCGCTAGCTTGATCGATCCGCTCCTTTATCAAAGGATGGTCGAGCAGTCGCGCGATTATGCGCTTTTCATGCTCGACCCGAGTGGCCGCATCATGAGCTGGAATTTCGGCGCCGAGCGCCTGAAAGGCTATGCTGCCGAGGAGATCATCGGTCGGCATTTCTCGGTCTTTTATCCGCGCGAGGCGGTGGACAGTGGCTGGCCCGCGCACGAGCTGCAGGTCGCGACCGTCGAAGGACGCTTCGAGGACGAAGGGTGGCGCGTGAGGAAGGACGGCTCGCGCTTCTGGGCCAACGTGATCATCACGGCGCTCAGAGACGAGGAAGGCAGGCTCCTCGGATTCTCGAAGATCACCCGCGACCTGACCGACCGCCGGCTGCACGAGGACGCGATGCGCCAGAGCGAGGAGCGCTTTCGGCTGCTGGTCGACGCGGTGCAGGATTACGCCATCTTCATGCTCGACACGCAGGGCACGGTCGCGAGCTGGAACGCCGGCGCGCAGCGCATCAAGGGCTATACGCCCGACGATATCGTCGGCAAGCATTTCTCGCGCTTCTTTATCCCGGAGGACATCGCCGCCGGCAAACCGTGGGAGGAGCTAGCGGTCGCGCGGCGCTCCGGCCGCGCCGAGGTAGAAGGCTGGCGCGTCAAAAAGAACGGCGATCGCTTCTGGGCGCGCGTCGTGCTCACGGCGGTGCACGACGAAGAAGGGCATCTGCGTGGCTTTGCCAAGGTGACACAGGACCTGAGCGAGCGACGCCACATCCTGGATCTCGAGAAGGCGGCGAAGAACGTGAACGAGTTCATCGCCATGCTCGCGCACGAGCTGAGAAATCCGCTCGCGCCGATCCGCACCGCGGTGCAAGTCATGGCCAAGGCGAGAGGCGACGCCGGCACGTTGGAGGCCATGCGCCAGACGATTGACCGGCAAAGCGCGCAACTCGCGCGCATCGTCGACGACATGATCGACATCGCGCGCATCACAAGGGGCAGCCTCGTGATCGAGCACGAGCCCGTCGAGGTTGCCGACGTGGTGCGCCGCGCCGTCGAGACGGCAACGCCCGCGATCGAGGCCGCGCGCCATGCGCTCGCGGTCGACGTGCCGGACTCCGGCCTCGTCGCGCATGGCGATCGTGACCGGCTGACGCAGCTTCTTTCCAATCTGCTCAACAACGCGGCGCGCTACACGCCGCCCAGCGGCCGCATCTCGGTTCGCGCGTACCGCGAGGACGGTCACGCGGTCATCAGCGTGCGCGACACGGGCCGCGGCATCGAGCCGCAGGTGATGGAGCGCATTTTCGACATGTTCGTGCAGGGCCGCTCTCCGCTCCAGCGCGTGGGCGGCGGGCTCGGCGTCGGACTTGCGCTCGCGCGTCGCATCGCCGAGCTCCATGGCGGCACGCTGCATGCGAGAAGCGAAGGCGACGGCAAGGGAAGCGAGTTCGTCGTACGCTTGCCGCTCTCACCGACCGCGACCACGGGCGAGAACCGGACCACCGAGGCGCCGCCGAAGCCAGCCGTGCCGCGGCGCGTTCTCGTGGTCGACGACAATGTGGATGCGGCGGCGACGTTGGACCTTCTCCTGCGCTCGCTGGGTCATGAGACGCGCGTCGCGCACGATGGAGTCCAGGCGCTCGACATCGCGCGCGAATTCAGACCCGAGGTCATCCTCCTCGACATCGGCATGCCCGGACTGGACGGTTACGAAGTGGCGCGCCGCCTACGCGCGATGAACCACGGCACGAACTTCCGCATCGTCGCGATCACCGGGTGGGGTCAGGAATCTGACCGCGTGAAATCGAAGGAAGCGGGCTTCGATCTGCACCTGGTGAAGCCGGTCGATCTCGGCGTGCTGTCGAAAGTTCTCGACGACCGTAGCGGCGCGACGCTGCACTAATCAACGCACGGGTGAGCCCGAGCGCCGGTCGCTGCCCGAGCGCCGCTCGATCATGTGCTCGTCGCGCATGCGCGACACGATGGTGCCGAGAAGCACAAATCCCAGACCCGTCGCGAAAACCAGCCATTCGTCGGCTAGGTCGTGTCGCAGCAGGCCTTCCAGCATGTTGAAGATGCCCCAGCCGACAAAGAAAAAGCCGGCGAAGCCGTGCCCCGACGGCAGGGGTCCGGGGCCGCGCACTGCTGTCCACAGGAGCACGACGCCGGCCGCGCACATGAGCCAAAGCAGCATATAGAGGGCGCCCGCCACCGGATGCATCAGGATCGCCTCGAAAAAGCCGCCGAGGCCGACGCCGAGGAGGAGCGCCGCCTGTTTAGCGCGCAGGGTCCGCATATCGCATTACGACTCTCGCCGCGCCGCCGTGTTCCGTGCGGCGGCGCGCGCTTTGCTTGATTTTGCGATGCGGATGCGGCTCAGTCCCGACCCGACCGTCACCCCGGCAGAACTCGACCGCGGCAAGCAAGCGCTTGTCAAGGACGCCGCTTGGGCAAGCATGGTGGGCGCCCTCTACGGCGGCGTGATCCTGGTCGGCTTCGCGCTCGAGCTCGGCGCGACGCCATGGCACATCGGCCTTCTCGCGGCCGTGCCGTTCCTTGGACAGCTCGCCCAGCTTCCCACCATCGCCATCGTCGAGCGCATACGACAGCGCCGCAAAATCGCGGTGACGTCGGTCACGGTGTCGCGGCTCCTGATCGGCGCGCTCGCCTTCCTTACCTTCGTTCCTGACCACGAGACGGCGCTCTACGCGCTGCTCGTCGCGCAAGTGCTGATCACCGTCTTCGGCTCGATCGGCGGCTGCGCCGTGAATTCGTGGCTTCATCAGCTCCTCGCCGCGGAAGGTCTCGGGGCGCTTTTCTCGCGCCGGCTTTTCTGGTCGACCGTGCTCGCCTCGGCGGGCGCCTTGAGCGCGGGCTATCTCGTGCAGCACTGGACGGGCGCCGACCGGCTCGACGCTTACGCGATCTCGTTCGTCGCTGCCGGCATCGTTGGCTTCGTCAGCACCTACTACCTCGCGACCGTGCCGGAGCCAGTGATGGCGCATACCGGACCGCCGACGCCGCTCGCCACCATGCTGCGCATGCCCTTTAGCGATGCGCGGTTTCGCCCGGTCATCCTTTTCATGGCTTCGTGGAACTTCGCCTCGAACCTGGCCGCGCCTTTCATCACCGTCTATCTCCTTAAGCAGCTCGGCTACGGCATGGGAACGGCGACGACGCTCTGGATTTCGAGCCAGTTGGCGAACGCGCTCACCATGTATTTGTGGGGGCGGCTCTCGGACCGGCTGTCGAACAAGGCGATTCTCGCCGTGGCTCTGCC
>JBHELS010000096.1:0-4936 GCA_046263015.1 Burkholderiales bacterium
ACGGCGAGCGGAATGGCAAGAAATTGCTGCACGGCGCGCTGGCCGACATACGCCATCGCCTCAACGTGTCCCGCGGCGACGGCTTGACGATAGGTGGTGCCAACCTGGTCCTGCGAGATGCTTTTCTGCGTGTGGAATTGAAAGGCCTGCGGCGTCGCTTGCCGGGGATCCTGCTGGAATTGCGCGCGCGTGAGGCCGAGCGGATCTTGGGTATCGGGTTGATGCAGGCTGTTCGCGACGACGGTGAGCGAACCGACTTTCAATTTGGCGTTTAGATGGTCGCGCACGGCAGCGCTGTGCTGCCGGTAGCCGTCGGTCTCGAAGCGAGAGACATCGCCGAGCGCATTCACGGCGCCGAACTGGCCGCCGAACCTAACGCCGGCGCGCGAGGTGCGGTAGCTGCCGAAAAGGAGATCCGCCTCCGCTGTCGGATCCGGCGGCGCATCCATGGTCTCGAGCGCGATCACACCGCCCGAGGAATTGCCGTACAGCGCGGAGAACGGGCCGCGCAGCACTTCGATGTGGTCGGCAGAGCCGAGCGCGAAGGTCGCCGCCTGCCCTTGCCCATCCGGCATCGTCGCCGGGATGCCGTCGGCGATGAGGCGAATGCCGCGCACGCCGAAGGTGGAGCGCGCGCCGAAACCGCGCGATTGAATCTGCAGGTCCTGCGCATAGTTCTGGCGGTTCTGAACGGCAATCCCCGGCACGCGGCCGAGGCTTTCGGAAAGATTGACTTCGGGGCGATCCTCGCGAATCTCGTCGCCTTCGATGCGATCGACCGATGCCGGCACTTCGAGCGCCGAGCGCGGCGCGCGCGTCGCGGTCACGACGACCGTCTCGGTCGTCTGCGCGATGGCGCTCGCGCATAGCGCGACGAGCGAGACCCCTCCCAATTGCCTCCTCACTTGCCGTAGGCTACCGCGAATGGCGGCTCGCATGTATCTCGGCGCCTTGCTCGTCGTGCACGCCGCGCTCGGCTTCGCCGAGCCCGATCCGGCGCTACTTCCCAAGCTGCGGCAAGGCGGCTACGTCCTATTCCTTCGCCACACCTCAACCGACTTCAGCAAGAACGACCAGAAGATGACGAGCTTCGAGGACTGCGCGAACCAGCGCAACCTCACCGACAAAGGCCGCGCCGAGGCGCGCGCCCTGGGTGAAGCGCTCGAGCGCCTCACGATTCCCATTGGGCCGGTCTATGCGAGCCCGTTTTGTCGAACCATGGAAACCGCGCGGCTCGCCTTCGGTCGCGCCGAGCGGATGAACGAGGCGCGCGGCGGTCCGACGAACGATCCTTCGCGCTATGAGCTGCTGCGAAAGCTGCTCGCGACGCCGCCGCCCGGCGACGCGAACGCCGTCGTTTCGAGCCACGGCAATCCGTTCTATGCGCTCTACGGGCCGCCTTATCTCGCGGAGGGCGAGATCGCGATCATCCGCCCCGACGGAGCGAACGGGCCGGAAGTCGTCGGCCGCGTGCGGCTCGAGGATTGGCCGGCGCTGCGCTAGCGGCTACACATGGCGTAACGGCTCAGCGCGCATCTTGTCTTGACGGCGCAGCGCTCACCGCGATCGACGCATACCACTGGGCGAGATCCTCGATGTCGCGGTCGGAAAGGCTCTTCGCGATGATGTTCATCACCTCGTGTTGCCGTTGGCCGCCACGGTAGGCCTTGAGCTGGCGCACGAGGTAGACCGCTGGCTGGCCCGCGAGGTGCGGCGCGTCGGGGGTCTGGCTCAAACCGAGCGGCCCGTGACAGACGCTGCAGGCCTGCGCCTTCTGCTTGCCGGGCGGCTCGGCGTCCGTGGCCACCGCCGTGCCCGTTGTCGCAGGCACGGCGCCGAGCAGGACGAGCGCGGCGCACAGGCGCAGCGTCAATCGCCTTCGTACGTGATGCGGTAGATTGCGCCGGCAAAATCGTCGGACACGAGCAGCGATCCGTCGGGTAGCGTCGCCACGTCGACTGGGCGGCCGCGATACTGGTGCGTCTGCGGGTCGAGCCAGCCCTCGGCGAATACTTCGCTCTTGTCCGCCGTGCCGTCGGGCTTCAGCGATGTGAACATGACGCGCGCTCCGATCGGCGTGGTGCGGTTCCAGGACCCGTGTTGCGCTGAGAAGAGGCCGCCGCGGTACTTTACCGGGAACTTGTTGCCGCTGTAGAAGGCGAGGCCGAGATCGGCCGCGTGCGCATCCATCTCCACCTGCGGCGCCACGGCCTCGCGCGGAAGCGCGTCCTTGTCATAGCCGTTCTCGGTGATGCGCACCTTGCCGACGAGCCAGGGGTAGCCGAAGTGCTGGCCGGCCCGCGTGGCGCGGTTGAGCTCGCCGGGCGGCGTGTTGTCGCCCATGCCGTCGGTCTGGTTGTCGGTGAACCACAGCGTGCCATCTTTCGGGTTGAACTCGATGCCGACCGAGTTACGCACGCCGCGCGCGTACACTTCGCGCCCGCTGCCGTCGAACGGATTCATGCGAATGATGCCGCCGATGCCGACCTGCTCGTAGAGCTTCAGCTTGTCGCGTGGCGGCACGTTGTACGCCTGGCCGAGCGCGACGTAGAGCTTGCCGTCCGGACCGACGCGGCAGACGCGCGCGCCGTGGTTGAACGACTCCTCTTCCACCGGAATCAGCTTGCCTTGCGGCACCACCTCGATGACCGCCACGTCCGGTCCCTCGTAGAAGAACTCGGCGGCGGGGAAATTGAGCACGCGGTTGTGCTCGACGACGATGAGGAAGCCGTCGCGCGTCCAGCACACGCCGTTCGGCACCTTGAAGTTGAGAGACGGCGCGAACGGCTTCACCTCGTCAGCGACGCCGTCGCTGTTGCGGTCGGTCACGGCCCAGACGGTCGTCTTGCGCGTACCGACGAACAGCATATTCGTCGAGCGCGCCACCGCCATGTGCCGCGCATCCGGGACCACGGCATAAAGATCGATCTTGAATCCCGGCGGGAGCTTGACGCGCTTCAGGTTCTCGCGTATCCCCTCCGCGTTCTTTCCGGTCTGCGGCACCGGCGGAATGTTCAAGTCGGTGCCGGAAACCTTGAACTGCTTGAGCTTATCGAGGTTGCGGTCCTGCGCGGCCGCCGCGAATGTCGTGACCAATGCTGCCGCGGCAGCGGCCGCTGCGAGCTTTCGTGCGTATTGCATGTCCCCCCCGGGTGGTTGAGTTTCGGCGCCTACAAGCTAGGACACTCTCTCGCACAAGTAAAGCCTTGGCACGACGAAACGGCGTCCATCATGAATCCGCACACTAAGAAGGCCGCCAAGAGAGCGCCTAAAGCCCTTCTAGCCCGATACGGGGCTTCGATCAACCGATTTCCAACAAGCCATGGCCGACCCGCATGGCGAGCGTGGATGAGGGTCGTGACGTTCTCGCAAATGATGCTTTCGGCGGGAGCACCTTCCTCGCCAACTCGCGCGCCGAGCAATCGACGAGCTCGATGTGATCATCTCGATCCAGCTCGCGCCGTTCGTGCACCCTGCAATGGCCCGGCGCAGACACGAAACCCGGGCTAGCTCTCGTCGGGTGCCGTGAAATCCTCAAGCCGGCGCCGGTCGCGCTTCGTGGGGCGGCCCTTAAGCGCGGCGGCGGGTTCCGCGCCCCAGCGGCGAAGATCGGCGAAGCGCGCGCGCTCGGCGCGGCTCGCTGGCGTCTCGTCGTAGAGCTTTCTTGCTTCCTCGGCCGGACCGCGACGCTCGGAGAGCGCCTTCACCTTCACTTCCCAGCGCCACTCGTTCACGCGCACGATCACCATGTCGCCAGGCCGTACCTCATGCGCGGGCTTCGTACGCTCGCCATTCAGTTGCACCCGG
Organism: Burkholderiales bacterium; assembly: GCA_046263015.1. GTDB lineage: Bacteria > Pseudomonadota > Gammaproteobacteria > Burkholderiales > SG8-39 > SCGC-AG-212-J23. The sequence goes on from JBHELS010000096.1 coordinate 3,808, forward strand.
CCGGCGACGAGCGCCTGCTGCGCGAGGCTGCGCGTCTTGAAAAAGCGCGCCGCCCAGAGCCATTTGTCCAGCCTCATCTACTGAACGATACGCGTGGCGCGAGCGCGCACGGATTCCGGAATCCTGATGTTCAGTGCCCGAGCCGTCTTCGAGTTGATCACTAACTCGAACTCGTTCCACTCTTCCACTGGGATATCACCCGGTTTCGCTCCTTTTAAAACGCGGACGCCCAAGTCAGCGGCGCGACGCGCGACCTTCGCGGGGTCCGGACCGTAGCTGACGAGGATGCCGATTTCGACGTAGCCGGCGCCCGCCGCCGCGCCCGGGATGCGGTAGCGCTGGAGCAAAGCCGACACGGCGCGCGCATTGGAGGCAATGATCGGGGACGCGAGTTCGACGTATGCGTCCGCGTTGGCCTTGCTTGCCTGCGCGAATGCGGCTTCAAAATCGTAGGGTGCCTTGTGCATTTCGAAAACCATGAGGTCAATGCCTGCAACCTGTGCAGCGCTCCTTACGGCGGGCAGTTGACTGCTCGAGAAAGCGTCAACGAACACCACGAATTTGCGCGCCGCTGGCACGATCTCCCGCATGATCTGGATGCGCTTGCTTGCGAGCTCTGCCTGCGGGATGTACACCCCTGTAATTGAACCTCCCGGACGCGCAAGGCTCGCCACCAAGCCTTTTTCCAACGGGTCGTAATCTACGGCCAGAAACACGACCGGCATGCGCGGTGCCACGTCCCGAAAGTGCTGCGCCGCATGCTCGGGACCGACGGCAAATACGAGATCACATTTAATCTCCGCCAGTTGCCGGGCGAGCTTTGGGTACTCGGTGAGCGTACCTCCGGCGGCGCGAAACTCGAGCGTCATCGTCTTTCCGTCTTGGTAGCCGAGTTCGCCGAGCCTCCGCACGACGTCCGAAGCGTAAAAAGAATCGGCGAGAGGCCGTGCCGAGAGCATGCCGATCTTCACCGGCCCGGCTCGCGTCTGGGAAAAGGCGCGCGACGATGCGAGCGCCAGTGCGGTGATCAGGAAACGACGACGCTTCATTTGATGATTCCGTCGGCGCGCAACATTCAGGAAACGCTCACCCGCCGGAGCGGCCGCCCCGCCCTCATGCGATCCTCCCC
>JBHELS010000097.1:0-6475 GCA_046263015.1 Burkholderiales bacterium
TCTGTGAAAAGCGTCGACTGGGCGAGCTACCCGATCCTCGAGATGGCGGATGCGCCCGAGGTGATCGATATCACGCTCATCAACCACACGGAGATCGCGCCCTCGGGCGCGGGCGAGCCGACGATCCGCGTAATTCCGGGCGCGGTGGCGAACGCCGTCTTCGATGCGACGGGGGTACGGCTGCGCCGCGCGCCGCTCAGCCCCGAGCGCGTGAAAGCGGCACTCGCCAAGGCCTGAAGCAATTCGGGACGGAGCCCGAATTAGTTCGGGCTCCGTCCCCAATCTAGAAGGAGCGCGGCAGGCCGAGGACGTGCTCGGCCAAGTACGAGAGGATGAGGTTGGTCGAGATGGGCGCGACCAGGTAAAGCCGGTTCTCGCGGAATTTGCGCTCGACGTCGTATTCGGCAGCGAAGCCGAAGCCGCCGTGGGTTTGCAGGCAGACATTGGCAGCTTCCCATGACGCCTTGGCGGCGAGATGCTTCGCCATGTTCGCCTCGGCGCCGCAGGGCCGGTGCTCATCGAATAGGCGCGTCGCCTTGTAGCGCATCAGGTTGGCCGCCTCGATCTCCATATAGGCTTCGGCGATCGGGAACTGGATTCCCTGGTTCTGCCCGATCGGCCGGTCGAACACCACTCGCTCGGTTGCGTACTTGGTCGCTTTTTCGATGAACCAGTAACCGTCGCCGATGCATTCGGCGGCGATGAGAATGCGCTCGGCGTTGAGGCCGTCGAGGATGTAGCGAAAGCCTTTGCCTTCCTCGCCAATCAGGTTCTCCGCCGGAATCTCCAGGTTGTCGATGAACACCTGGTTCGTCTCGTGGTTCACCATGTTGCGGATCGGCCGCACGTCGAGGCCGTCGCTTTTCGTCTCGACGAGGAAGATGGACATGCCCTCACTCTTGCGCTTGACCTCGGGGAGCGGCGTGGTGCGGGCGAGGAGAATCATGAGCTCCGAGTGCTGCAGCCGCGAAGTCCAAACCTTCTGGCCGTTGACGACATAGTGGTCGCCTTTGCGTACCGCGACCGTTTTGATTTTTGTCGTGTCGGTCCCGGCGCCGGGCTCGGTGACCCCCATCGCCTGCAGGCGCAGCTCGCCGCTCGCGATTTTCGGCAGGTACTTCTTCTTCTGCGCTTCGGAACCGTGCCGCAGGAGCGTGTTCATGTTGTACATCTGCCCATGACAGCAGCCGGCGTTGCCGCCCGAGCGCGTCACTTCCTCCATGATGACGCTCGCTTCGGTGAGCGAAAGTCCCGACCCGCCATACTCCTCCGGGATCAGCGCCGACATCCAGCCCGCTTTGGTGAGCGCTTCGACAAAGGCTTCGGGATAGGCGCGCTTCTCGTCGATCTGCTGCCAATACGCCGAATCGAACTCGCGGCAAAGCGCCCGCACCGCGTCGCGCACCTCCGGGAAGTTTTCGCCGCCGAGGTTCATTTCTTCGGCTTGAGATGCGCGGTGGCTTCCTCGTCGACGCGCTCCCAGATCTCCGTCGCCATGGGCTCGCGCGTCTCTTCGAGAATGTGCCCGACCAGGCCGATGGCGCGCGCCATCACACCGAGTCCTTTGACGATCTTCCAGTCGAGGCCGAGCTCGCAGGCGAGCGCGCCGATCGCGCCCGTCGCGTTCAGGGTGATGCCGCGGGTCTTGGCGATCTCTTCCATCAGGCGGCAATATTTGCCGTAGTGGCCGGTCTCGCGGGCGAGCTCGAACAGGCGCGCGCTCCTCGGATCGATCGGCTTGTGGAGCGGATGGCCGAGCCCGGGCATGCGTTTGTTCTCGGCGAGCACGGTCTTGGCGTCCTTGCCGCTCGCGATGGCCTCCGAAAGGATGCGGGCCACGCCTTCCATAGAGCCGACGAAGACGCTACCTAAGCCTAGAAGCCCACTCGCGACCGCAGCTTGCAACGCTTCCGGGGCGCCGAGGTAGGTGAGGCGCGCGACGATGGCGCTCGGCGTGATGCCATGCTCAACGAGCGTCACGACCATCGCGTTAAAGAGCTTCGATTCGCCGGCGCTCGGCACGCGGCCGGTCAGCTCGAGAAACGCCATGTCGCCCAGGTTCAGGTGCCCAAGGATCTCGCCGGGGAGGTCCTTGCCGCGAACGACGATGCGCTCGACGTTCGACCAGCCAAGTTCTGACTTCAGTGTTTTGCGTGCCATGTAGGTGGAATCAGTTGTCCCGCGGCTGCCCGCCGGAAAGCGTATCGAGCCGCGGCTCGCGCGTGCGGAAGTTGGCGCTCGGAGGGTGGCGCGACCGGGGTCCGGGCGGGCAGACGGAATTGACTAGTGAGCGCATCTGATGAATTAATTCACTTAAAGAATATTCAGTAAATGCAAGAATACAAACAAGAACTGGTTGTTGGGGGAGAGATCCGTGAACGAGTCCATCCCGTCGCATGGCAATTTGGCACCGCCTATAAAAGTGTTGGTTATCGACGACAGCAACACGATCCGGCGGAGCGCGGAGATGTTTCTGCGCCAGGCGGGATTCGAAGTCATTCTCGCCGAGGACGGCTTCGATGCGCTCTCCAAGATCGCGGACCACCAGCCACGGCTCATCTTCGTCGACATCATGATGCCGCGTCTGGACGGCTACCAGACCTGCGCGCTCATCAAGCAAAACCCGAAGCTGAAATCCACGCCGGTGATCATGCTTTCCTCCAAGGATGGCGTGTTCGACCGCGCACGCGGGCGCCTTGCGGGTTCGGATCGCTATCTCACCAAGCCCTTCACCAAAGAAGGGCTGATCGCCGCCGTCAACGAATACCTGAAAACCTCAACCGCAGCTCCTTGAAAGGTACGTCATGGCAATAAAAAAAATATTGGTGGTGGACGACTCGGCGACGGACCGGTTGTTCCTGACCGAGCTTTTATCGAAGAGCGGCTTCAACGTCTCGACTGCCGAGAGCGCCGAGGACGCGATGCTCAAGGTGAAGCAGTCGCGGCCTGATCTTGTGCTCATGGACGTGGTGCTCCCGGGCCAGAACGGTTTTCAGGCAACGCGCGCGCTGACGCGCGACGAGAGCACGAAAACCATCCCCGTCATCCTGTGCACGAGCAAGGGACAAGAGACCGACCGGGTCTGGGGCCTGCGCCAGGGCGCGCGCGACTACATCGTGAAGCCAATCAACCAGGCGGAGCTTCTCGCCAAGATTTCGGCGCTCAAATGAGCGTTGTCACCGCCACCGGCCGGGTGTCGCTGCGCGAGTATCAGCTTGCGCTCTCCGAGCGCTTGCAAAGCGCGGAGACGCACGAGCGGCTGCCGTCGCGTCTCGCCGTTCAGGTGGCGGGGGCCGGGTGGCTGGTAGACCTGGATGCCGCCGCCGAGGTGATCGCCGTGCCGGCGATCTCCCCCGTACCGCTCGCCAAGCCCTGGTTTCGCGGCATCGCCAACGTGCGCGGGAATCTCTACAGCGTGAGCGACTTCGGCGCCTTCCTCGGCGGCGAGATGCTGAAGCTGACGGCCGAATCGCGGCTCCTCGTCCTGCACGAGCGCTTTCGTAGCGGCGCGGCACTCCTTGTCGGGCGCTCGCTTGGCCTGCGGGCGCTCGAGCAATTCACTGATCAAGCGGTAACGGAGCCGGCGCCTTGGGTGCGCGGCCAGTACGGCGACTCCGAAGGACGTGTCTGGAAGCAGCTCGACGTCGCAGCGCTCCTGAAGGAGCCGGCTTTTCTCGAGGTGAGCTTATGAAACGAACCATCGCTTGCGGTCTCGTTTTGGCCGCGCTCTGCGCTCGCCCTGCATGGTGCGACCCGGGGGTAACGCCGACCAAGATCGTTCTTGGCCAGGCCGCCGTGTTTAGCGGGCCGGCGGCGCTGCTCGGCATCCAGATGCGAAACGGCATCAAGGCTTATCTCGATTACGTCAACGCGGCGGGCGGTGTGCACGGCCGAAAGCTCGAGCTCGTCACGGAGGATGACCGCTACGAGCCTGCGGTGGCGCCGGCCGCGAGCAAGAAGCTCATCGAAGAGCATAAGGTGTTCGCGCTCCTCGGCTACGTCGGCACGCCGACCGGCGTCGCGCACCTCCCGGTCACGACGCAGGCAAAAGTGCCGCTGGTGGGCATGTTCACCGGCGCCGAAGCGCTGCGCGTGCCGATGAACCGATACGTTTTCCATGTCCGTGCGAGCTACTACGACGAGACGGAGAAGATCGTCGAGCAGGTGGTATCGACCGGTGGCAAGAAGATCTCGATCTTCTATCAGAACGACGCGTACGGCGAAGCGGGTCGCAAAGGCACCGAGATGGCGCTCACCAAACGCGGCATGAAGATCCATTCCGGCGGCACCGTCGAGCGCAACACGCTCAAGGTGGAGGAGGCGGTGAAGAGCATCCATCCGTCTGAGCCCGACGCCGTCGTCATGGTGGGCGCGTACGCAGCCTGCGCGGCGTTCATCAAACAGATGAGGAAGGCGGGTAGCGGCGCGACCTTCTACAACGTGTCCTTCGTCGGCAGCAAAGCGCTTGCCGATGCGCTGGGCGTCGAAGGTAGCGGCGTTGCCATCTCGCAGGTGGTGCCCTTTCCGTGGGCGACTGCCGTACCGGTCGTCAAGGAGTATCAGCAGCTCGCGAAGAATGCGGGCCACGCCGACTATAACTTCAGCGCGATGGAGGGTTTCCTCACCGCCAAGGTCATGGTGGAAGGCCTGCGCCGTGCAGGCAAGAACCCGACCCGGGAAGGGCTCGTCGATGCGCTCGAGCGTATGAGCGATGTCGATCTGGGCGGCTTCTACGTCAGCTACTCGCCGAATAACCATGCCGGCTCGAAGTTCGTCGACCTGACGATCATCGGGCGTAACGGCAAGTTCATGCATTAGGGGGAATCATGGGAAGCCGACTGGAACTTTTCAAAATGCCGTTCATGGCGCGTGACGGCGCCGCCGCGCCTCGCGCGAGCGCCAAGCCGGCGCGCGCGACGACGGCGCAGACCGGCATCGGCGGCAAGCTCAAGCTTCTTGCCGCGCTCCTCGCGGTGCTCCTCGCCATCGATGCCGCGATCGTCGTCTACGACGCGCGCCAGGCCACCTTCAACACGCTCTACGTGGCGGCGGTCGGCAAGATCCGGATGCTGTCGCAGCGCCTTGCCAAGGCGGCGCAGCAGGCTTCACAGGGCAACCGCGAAGCCTTCAAGCAGCTGCGCGAAAGCCGCGATGAATTCAGCGCGCTCGTCAACGTCCTTGCCAATGGCGGCTCGAGCGGCGGCGTCGCGCTGCCGGCGACACCCGAGAGCGTGCGCCCGCAGCTTGCCGCGCTCGAGCGCGAGTGGCAGAAGAGCGAGCGCAACGCGACGCTCGTCATCCGCGAGGAACCGAACCTGGTGGCGCTTGGCGCGGCGGTGCGCGCGATCAACGACAACAACCCCGCGCTTCTCGACCTCGCCGACGAAGTGGCGGCGCTCGGCGTGCAAACCGGCGCGAGCGTGCGGCAGAACGCGATCGCGGGTCAGCTCGTGATGCTCACCCAGCGCATGGCGAAGAACGCGAACGCGATGCTCGCGGGCGACGTGGTCGATCCGGAGGTTGCGTTTCTGCTCGGCAAGGACAGCAATACCTTTCGCGACCTCCTGCACGGTCTCCTGCAAGGGAACGAGGCGCTTCGCATCGTGCGCGTCTCCGACGCCGAGGTGCGGGCGAAGCTGGGCGAGCTCGAGGCGGGCTTCAAGGAATACCAGGTGGCGGTGAGCCGCATCCTCGGCAACATGCAGCGGCTCGTGAATGCCAAGCGCGCGACGCGCGACATGTTCAACGACAGCGAAACCCTGCTCGGCGCGGCCGAGCAGCTCGCAGGCGGCTACGATCTGCTCGTCGCGAAGCGAGCGCTCAACTTCATCGCCATGGCGGTCGTGTCGCTTCTCGCGCTTGCGCTCCTGGTGCTCATCGGCAAAGCGTGGATCGACGAAAGCCGCCAGCGTGCCAGGCAGAGCGAGGCGCAGAACCGCGCCAACCAGGACGCGATCCTGCGGTTGCTCGACGATATCGGCAACCTGGCAAGCGGCGACCTGAGCGTGCGCGCGAAGGTGACCGAGCACATGACGGGCGCCATCGCGGACTCGATCAACTACACGATCGATGAGCTGCGCCGGCTCGTGGCCGGCATCACCAAGGCGGCGACGCAGGTGAGCAGCGCGACCCACGAGGCGCAGACGGTGAGCGCGGAGCTTCTCAACGCGGCGCAACGGCAGGCGACGGAGATCCAAGGCGCCGGACAGGCCGTGACGCAGATGGCGCAGTCGATGACCCAGGTGTCGGCAAACGCCAACGACTCGGCCAAGGTCGCGCAAACCTCGCTCAGCGCCGCGAACAAGGGCGCGCAGGCGGTGCAGAACGCGATCCGCGGCATGAACGACATCCGCGAGCAGATCCAGGAGACTTCCAAGCGCATCAAGCGCCTGGGCGAGAGCTCGCAGGAGATCGGCGAGATCGTGCAGCTCATCTCCGACATTACCGAGCAGACGAACGTGCTCGCGCTGAACGC
>JBHELS010000098.1:0-4639 GCA_046263015.1 Burkholderiales bacterium
GCAGCGGGATGCGCAGTCCCTTATAGAAGGCGAAATGGATCACCACCGTGCCGACAACGGCGACGATCACGCTCATGCGCCACGAGGCGCCGAGCACGCGCAGCCACGCGGCGAGGAGCACGATGCCGGTGATGTAGAAGCCGACCGTGTCGACGACGAGGATGTAGACGACCAGTCCCGCGACCAGCGCCGCGACGCCCATGCGAGCACGGGCGCTATGAATCCATTCCGGCGCCGTCATCCAGGGCGAGCGCTCGCGCAAGCCGCCGTAGATCAGAAGCGCGCCGCAGATCGCAAGCCCGCCGGCGACGAGGCCCGGGAACCAGGCCGGGCCGAACTTCTGCCCCGGCATGGCCGGGAAGCCCTGGATGTGCCAGAGGACGACGACGCCGAGGACGACGAGCGCCGCCCCCGTCAGGGCGTCGTGGAGCTTTATTTGGCGAGTCCCACTGCTTTCAGCGCCGCGCCGAGATTGGCATCCGAAGCGGCCATGAACTTGGTGGTGCCGGCCGGATCGGCCCAGACGACGCCGAAGCCGCGGCTCGCCATGAACTCCTTGTATTCCTTGGAGTCGTAGACGCGCTTCAAGGAAGAAGCCAGCGTCTTCTGCACGCCGGCCGGAATGCCCTTCGGCGCCGCGATCACGCGCCACGCGGCGATCGCCCACTTCGTGCCGAGCTCCTTCTCGAGCGTCGGCACATTGGGATAAAGCGCCGGCGGGCTCGGGTCCATGATGGCGAGCGCCCGCGCCTTGCCGGCGTCGATCATGGGCCGCGCCTCGGGGATCGAACAGGGCACCACGTCGACGCCACCAGCGATCATGTCCTGCATCCCGGGCGCGGCACCGTTCGACGGCACCCATGGCAGCGCATTCGGGTCGATGCCCTGCTCCTTAAGCAGCCCTGCGATCGCGAGATGCCAGATGCCGCCCTGACCCGTCCCCGACGCCTTCATCTTGCCGGGGTTGGCTTTGATCGCCGCGAGCAGATCCTTTACCGACTTGTACGGCGAGTCGCTGCGCACATTGATCGCCGCGGCATCGGCATTGACGAGCCCGATCGGCGTGTAGTCCTTGTACGTGAGCGGGGTCAGACCGACGTGATGCATCATCGCGATCTCGACGGTGATCATGCCGATCGTGTAGCCGTCGGGACTCGCCTTGGCGATAGCGTCGTGTCCGACGACGCCCGAGCCGCCGGTGCGATTGATGACGTTGAACGGCTGCTTGAGCTCCTTCTCGAGCAAAGTGCCGATGATGCGCGCCGTCGCGTCGGTGCCGCCGCCAGCACCCCACGGCACGATGAGCTGCACGGGACGCTGCGGGTACTGCGCATGCGCGGTCGCGACCAGGCAGAAAAGCAATGCGGCGGCGAGCTTTTTCATGGGCCTCCTCCCGAGTGACGGCGGCATTGTAACCATGTGCCGGGAGTAGAATTTTTCTTTTGGAGGTCCGCATGAACGCTCCGGCCGAGGCGCTCGCCTCGCTCTCCCTCAAGGATCGCAAGCTTTTCCGCCAGCAGTGCTACATCGATGGCGCGTGGCTCGACGCCGACTCCGGCAAGACTTCGCCAGTCCTCAACCCGGCGAACGGCGAGGAGTTGGGCAGCGTGCCGCGCATGGGTACGCCCGAGACCAAGCGTGCGATCGAAGCCGCGGAGCGCGCCTGGCCTGCGTGGCGCGCGAAGACCGCCAAGGAGCGCGCCGCGATCCTCCGCAAATGGTTCGACCTGATGATGGCGAACCAGGAAGATCTGGCGCAGCTCATGACCGCCGAGCAGGGTAAGCCGCTCACCGAGTCGCGCGGCGAGATCGCCTACGGTGCTTCCTTCATCGAATGGTTCGCGGAAGAAGGAAAGCGCGCCTACGGCGACACGATCCCCTCTCCTTGGGCCGACAAGCGCATCATCGTCATGAAGCAGCCGATCGGCGTTTGCGCGCTGATCACACCCTGGAACTTTCCGAACGCGATGATCACGCGCAAGGCGGGTCCCGCGCTCGCCGCGGGCTGCACCGTGGTGGTCAAGCCCGCCGGCCAGACGCCATACTCGGCGCTCGCGATGGCCGAGCTCGGCGAGCGCGCCGGCATTCCGAAAGGTGTGCTGAACATCATTACGGGCGACTCGAAGGCGATCGGCGCCGAGCTGTGCGCGAATCCGGTCGTGCGAAAGCTCTCCTTCACCGGCTCCACCGAAACCGGACGAGTGCTGATGCGCCAATGCGCCGACAGCATCAAGAAGCTATCGCTCGAGCTTGGCGGCAACGCGCCGTTCATCGTCTTCGACGACGCCGATCTCGACTCCGCGGTGGAAGGGGCGCTCGCCTCGAAATACCGCAACGCGGGCCAGACCTGCGTCTGCGCGAACCGCATCTATGTGCAGGAGGGCGTCTACGACAGCTTCGCGCGCAAGCTCGCGGAAAAGGTGAAAGCCTTCAAAGTCGGACCGGGAACCGAGCCCGGCGTAGTGATCGGACCGCTCATCGATGAGAGCGGCGTGAAAAAAGTGGAAGCGCACGTCTCGGACGCCGTCAGCAAGGGCGCGAAAATCATCCTCGGCGGCAAACGCCATCCGCGCGGCGGATTATTCTTCGAGCCGACGGTGATTGCCGACGTGACACCGGCGATGGTCGTGTCGCGCGAGGAGACATTCGGTCCGGTGGCCCCGCTCATCCGCTTCAAGACCGAGGATGAAGTCATCGGGCTCGCGAACGACACCGAGTTCGGGCTCGCCGGCTACTTCTACAGCCGCGACGTCGGCCGCATCTTCCGCGTCGCCGAGCGCATGGAGACCGGCATCATCGGTGCGAACGCCGGCATCATATCGACCGAGGTTGCGCCGTTCGGCGGCGTGAAGCAGTCCGGCCTCGGGCGCGAGGGCTCGAAGTACGGGCTGGAGGAGTACCTCGAGGTGAAGTACATGCTCCTCGGTGGCATCGACAAATAGCCATGCGGGGCGAAGAATTCAAGGACGACTTCCGGCGCGCGCTTTCGCCGGAGCTAGTCCGCGAGCTCACCCGCCGAAGCGCCTGGCGCGCGAGCATGGCGATATTCGCTGACCTCGCGATGCTTGCAGCCGCAATCGGCGTCGCGCTCGTCTACTGGCCCAATCCCCTGGTGCTCGTACCGGCGATCGTCATCATCGGCTCGCGCCAGCACGCGCTCTTCGTCATTGCGCATGAAGCCGCGCATTACCTCCTCTACGAGCGGCGGTGGCTGAACGATCTTGCCGGCCGCGCCTGCGCGGCGCTGCAGGGCCTGTCGATGTGCACTTACCGCGTGATCCATCGACTGCATCACAACAACCTCTACGGTCCGCTCGATCCCGACACGGCGCTTCACGGTGGCTATCCGCGCGGACGTTTGTACCTCGTGCGCAAGCTGGCCAAGGATTTGAGCGGCTTCACGGCGTGGAAGACCTACGCTTACTTCCTCGGCGGCGCGCCGGCGCTCAACAGCGCCACCCAGGTGGCCGTGCGTCCGCTCGACGATACGTCGGCCAAGCTGCGCCTCGAAGCGAGGAGCGACCGCAACCTGGTGATCGCGCTGCACGTCCTCGCGCTCTTGGCTTTCGCGGCGAGCGGCCACCTCGTCGAATACCTCGTGCTCTGGGTGCTGCCGCTCGTCACGGTGGTGCAAGCGATCCTGCGCCTGCGCGCGATCGCGGAGCACGGCGCCACCACTGACTTCTCGTCCCCGCTCACGGCGGCGCGCACGAATCTCGGGCCGGCGTGGCTGCGCTGGCTCATCTTTCCGCACAACGTCAATTACCACATCGAACATCATCTCTACGCGTCGGTACCGCAGTACCACTTGCCGCGTCTGCACGCCGAGATGAAGCGCCAGGGACTCCTCGAAGGCGCGGAGGTGGCGCGATTTGATGCGACGCTCGGCAAGATCTTCGCGGAGCGCGCCAGCGCTAGTTCGGCTTCAGCTTAAGGCGCATCGGCCGCATCGGCGAGCCGACGAAACCCGCGCGGCGGTACATCGCCTGCGCGCGCTCGTTCTGCATGTCGGTGAGGAGCGTGATCCGCAAGACGCCTTCGGCGCGCGCCTGGGCGACGACATACTTGAGGAGCGCTTCGCCGATGCCGCGCTTTCGCTCGTCCGGATGCACGACCAGATCCTCGAACAACGCAGCCTTGCCCCCTTCGGCGGTGCTGACGGTGTAGAGCAGGCTCGCCATGGCGACCACGCGCTTTCCTTCGCGCGCCACAAAAAGCTTCCCGATCGCCGGGCTCGCGACGATCGCCTCGAGCCCGCGCTTTTGCTTCTCGGCGTCGGGGTGGAACTCGGCTTCCTGAGCAAAGAGATGTCCGAGGAGCTCGACGAGCTGGGGTAGCTCCTTCGCGGTGGCAACGCCGAATTCGATCGCCATTAGACGTTGAAGCGGAAATGTATGACGTCGCCGTCGCGCACAACGTAGTCCTTGCCCTCGAGGCGCAGCTTGCCGGCCTCCTTCGCGCCCAGCTCGCCGCCGTGTGCGACGAAGTCGTCATAGGCAGCCACTTCGGCGCGGATGAACCCGCGCTCGAAATCGGTGTGGATCACGCCCGCCGCCTGCGGCGCGGTGGCGCCCGAGGGAACGGTCCAGGCGCGCACTTCCTTCGGTCCCGCCGTGAAGTACGTCTGCAGGCCGAGAAG
>JBHELS010000099.1:0-2880 GCA_046263015.1 Burkholderiales bacterium
ATTACCCGATAGAACTCGAGCGTGGGCGAGGCGCGCTTCGCGCCTGGGCGACGGTCGCGCGGGGCCGCGTTGGCGAGGCAACCGCCGATCTCTCGCTCACGGACGTGCGCGCCAGGATGGCCTCGGACCTGCCGGTGCTCGAGCTTGCGGCTCTGCGCGGCCGCCTGCAGGGCGGCCAGAGCGCGGGCAACTATCGTCTAAGCGCGCGCGAACTGGAGCTCCTGCCGCAAAACGCGGCTACTCTTCCGGCGCTCGAGTTCCAGCTCGCCTGGGACGCGGCTGGGGGGAGCGCAAGCGCGAACGTGCTCGAGCTTGCGCCGCTCGCGCATCTCGGCGAAGCACTGCCGCTGCCGGCGGAGCTCCGCCGCGCGACACGCGAGCTCGAACCGCGTGGGCAGCTATCCGCCTTGCGCTACGAATGGCAGGGCGCGCTCGCCGAGCCGCTTCGCTACCGGGCCGTCGGCCGCTTTGCCGATCTCTCGGTGAAGCCGCACGAGGCGTTGCCTGGCTTCTCGAAACTTGCGGGCAGCGTCGAATTGAGTGATGCCGGCGGCCACGTGCGGCTCGATACGCACGGCGCCGAGCTCGCGCTGCCGCGTGTCTTTGCCGAACGGCGGCTCTCCTTCGATGTGCTCGCGGGCGAAGCGAGCTGGCAGCGCGAGGGCGCACGCGTCAGCGTTCAAATCCCTTCCCTTACATTCACCAACGCCGATCTCAGCGGCAACGCGTTCGGCTCCTACGTCTACGACGGCGCAGGCCCCGGCGCCATCGATCTGTCGGCCGTGCTCTCGCGCGCTGACGCGAGGAGCCTTGCCCATTACCTGCCGCTGGGCGTCCTGATGGGCGAGAAGCCGCATGCATGGCTCGTAAGATCCATCCTTGCGGGCGAGGCAAGCGATGTGCGAGTCCGGCTGCAGGGCGATCTGCGGCGCTTTCCTTTCGTCGATCCGAAGCAGGGCGAATTTCGGGTGAGCGCCCGGGTGCGCAACGGGATCCTCGATTACACGGCCGATTGGCCACGGATCGAGGCGATCGACGCCGAGCTGGTCTTCGAGCGCAACCGCATGGACATCGCCGGAAAAAGCGGCGCCATCCTTGGCGCGAGCCTGCATGACGTCCGTGTCCGCATGGCCGATCTCGGCTCCTCGGCGTCGCACGTGCGTGTGAGCGGCCAGGCTGAGGGACCGACCGCCGAATTCCTCAAGTTCATCGCCAGCTCGCCGCTACGCGCCACCGCCGGCCGCTTCACCGAGGCGATGAGCGCCACCGGCAACGGCCGTCTGCAGCTCAGGCTCGATTTGCCGCTCGCTGATCTTCGTTCAACCGGCGTCGAAGGCGAGTACGACCTCGAGGCGAATGACGTGGTCCTCAGTCGCGCGCTGCCGCCGCTCGAAAAGACACAGGGGCACGTGAGCTTCACCGAATCGAGTCTCACGCTGCGCGATATGCGCTCGTCTATTTTCGGCGGCACGGTAACCTTCGGCGGCGGCACGCGCGCGGGCGGCGGCATGGAGTTCATGGCGCGCGGCGAGGCACAGAGCGCAGAGCTCGGTTCGCTCCTCGATACGCGTCTGCAACGGCATTTGAGCGGCAGTGCTCCCTACGCCGTCACGGTCAATATGCGCGAGGGCTTGGAGCGCGTGCTGGTCGAGAGCTCGCTCCGTGGCATCGCGAGCGCGCTTCCGGCACCGTTCGAGAAGGCGGCGGCGGACGCGCTGCCGTTGCGCGTCGAGTTGACGCGTGCCGATGCCGGCACGCGCGATCGAATCACGGTTTCGCTGGCGCGCACCTCGGCCGACGTGCGCCGGCGTCGCGAGGGCGAGAGCATGCAAGTGCAGCGCGCCGGCCTTGCCCTCTCGGCCGCCGGTCAGCCCGTGCGGCTGCCCAATCACGGATTGCTCGTTTATGGCTCGGTGGCGTCGCTCGACCTGGATCGCTGGCGCGCGGTGCTTCCGGCCACGGGAGCGAGGGCAGAAGGACGCGGGCTGCCCACCGCGCTGGAGGTGCGCTCGGCGAGCGCGGAGGTGCTTGGCAAACGCATTCACAACCTGGCGCTGCGGGCGAACGGCGACGCGGCTGGCTGGTCGGCGGTCGTCGACGCCGACGAGCTTGCCGGAAAGCTTGAGTTTCGCGCCGAGGAAGGCGGACGGCTCGTGGCCCGGCTTCTGCATTTGACGGTGCCCGAAGCGCCCGAAGGCGCAACGCCAACCGCAACTGGCGGCAAGGCTACGGACTTGCCGGCGGTCGATCTCACCGCCGAGACCTTCAGCGTGCGGGGCAAAGAGCTCGGACGCCTGGAGCTTCGTGCCGCGCCCGATGCCGATGACTGGAGAATCGACAAGCTTGCGCTCTCCAATGGCGACGCCACGTTCCAGGCGAAGGGACGCTGGCGCAGTGGCGCGCGCGCCGCGAGCGCGATCGATTTCGCCCTCGACGCGAGCGACGCCGGCAACTTCCTGGCACGCGTGGGCTATCCCGGCATGGTGCTCGGGGGCAAAGCGATCCTCGCCGGCTCGCTCGACTGGGCGGGCGACCTGACCGTGCTCGACTATCCAAGCCTATCGGGCGAGCTCAAGCTCACGGTCGAGGATGGCCAATTCCTCGAAATCGACCCAGGCGTAGGCAAGCTCATTTCGCTCATGAACCTGCAAGCGCTGCCGCGCCGCATCGCGCTCGACTTTCGCGACGTGTTCTCCAAAGGCTTTCGCTTCGATCGGATCGATGCCACTTCGCGCATCGAGAAGGGCGTGATGGATATCAATCAATTCCACATGCGCGGGCCGGCGGCCGATGTGGCGATGGCGGGCAAGGTGGACGTGGCGCATGAGTCGCAGGAGCTCAAGGTGCGGGTCGTGCCAAGTCTCGGCGGCTCTGCCTCGA